>CAKZJM010000334.1 GCA_936943315.1 uncultured Methylophilus sp.
CGCATGTCCAGCGTATTAAAGCCTGCTTCAAACTGGTAGATGAATTTAAAGTCATGGTCCCACGCTTGCAGTTTGGCGACTTCACCTTTAAATCCCAGGCGGGAACCTTGCCAGCCACCGTTGACCCAGTTCGTGCGTGAAGTCACTCTGCTGGTTTTTTTCGCACCTGCATAAGGATAAAAGTTATTGGCTAACTCGTAGTTCTCAGGCAAAGAATGGTTGATGTGGGTCAGGCCGATATCTACCAGGCCGTAGACTTGGAAGAAAGAGGGATGATCGGCTAGGTCGAAATTGATACGAAACGGATTGTCATCATTCATGAAGCGGGAAACAAGAGAAGGTGACTCTTGCGCCGTGGTCGTGGATTGCTCTGCCGTCGTTTGAGCCTCGGCTGCAAATGCTTGGCTGATCGTTAACGGCAGTAATGCCAGTTTGAAGAAATGCTTGAGGGTCATCCTTTATCCTTGAAAACAGTAGGGCTGGTTATTTCAGAACAGGGATTTTCGAGTTTGCGTGTGAAATTTAGATGACACCCGGCTTACACGAAACTTACATGGTGTTATCTGTTGGCGCCACCCCCTGAAAAACCAGTCACTGAGATCGGGTGCTTCGGGCTGGTGAAAGGGGGTGCCAGGATTGGCGAGACCTAGAACTGATGCGTGAATTGCAGGCTCAAGATATCGGCGCTACCGTTGTATTTGCCATCAATCAGGCCTTTGCTGGGCGTAGATGTCCGCTGGTCATCATAAATCGTTGCTTCTTTGATAAAAAGATGCGCATATCCGGCATCAAACCTAGTCTGCGGACTATATTGCCAACTGGCGCCAAAAGAGAGCCAAACTCGGTCATTACCGGGGATACGCGAAGTTCTGTGATTGTTATCAATGGCCTCCTCGTCATAGGCAACGCCTGTACGCAGTTTAATCGTGTCTGAATATCGATAGTTCAAGCCAAGCGAATAGCGCAATGTGTTATTCCAATGCTCCTGTGTTGAACCGAGGATGGTATTTGAGCCATTGTCCCGTACAACGGTGAGTGTCTTGAATTGGCTCCAGCGTGTCCAGGTGACGTCTGCCAGTAAATCCCAACGTTCATCCAAGCGACTGAAGCTGCTTAAAGAAAGTGTTTCTGGCAAGGTAAGGTCTGCGGTAATGTCCGTATTTAAAGTGCTCCCAGGGACAGCATTGAATGTCTTAAATGGAGAGCGTGCATCCCCTTTTAAGTGTTGCTCGACTTTTGAGCGAAACGATAGACCTAGCCTGGTGTCTGGAGTGACTTGGTAAATCGCGCCCAGATTGTAACCAAATCCCCAATCTTTGCCTTTGTTGTTCACCGATGACTCGGCTGCCCCCAAATTCACTGCGCTGGTGAGTTCGGCTTGCGCCCACATCGCTGAGACGCCAAACCCAAATGACCATTGGTCGTTAAGCTTCCAAGCCAATGAAGGATTAATGTTGACGGTCTTGAGCTCTGATTTAAGCGCCTGGAAGCGACCCAGCCAGTTTTTATCATAATCGGTTTTCAAGCCAAAGGGCGTGCCTATGCCTATGCCAAATTTGAGTTGCTCGTTGATATCTTGTTTGTAGTAAACATTGGGGATGGCTGCCAAACCACCAAAATCTCCACCTTCGTTACCGAGCGGACGGATGCCTGCACGCTGGCTGTTTCGGTCATCAAAATCGCCTGTCGTTCTTATCAAATGCAAGGCCCCGACGATTTGCGTGCCTTCTAGATAAGTCATTCCTGCCGGGTTGAAGAAAATAGTGCTGGCATCCTCTGCGACCGCTGCGGCTCCCGCATAGGCGTTACCCAAGCCGCTGGCATTTTGTTCGGATAATGCAAACCCTGCGGCATGACCAGTTAACTGATAGCTTGAGAATATCAGGCTTAGCCATAAATGAGATGGTTTAGAGCGCAACATGTATACCCCCTGGTATTTTTTAGATCATTTTATTTTTAATTGATCGTGACTTTAAAACGTTTGCTTCTTTTAAACGACTGCAATGCTTCAGGCGGCAGAGCCCGCAATTTTACGGAACATGGGTGGAATACTTTCTGGAAAGTTGGCCATAAATTCCGTGGTTTGGCTGGCAGATAATGCGGCACTGAATAAGTATCCCTGCACATGATGGCAGAGCTTGTATTGCAAGTATTCAAACTGGATCGCGCTCTCCACACCTTCAGCCACCACTTTCAGGTTGAGGCTGACGGCGAGTGCTACCAAGGCATCCACAATGGCGATATCCACCTTGTCCTGCGGGATCCCGGCAGTAAATTGTTTGTCGATTTTGAGGATATCAACGGGCAATTGCTTGAGGTAATTCATGGAGGAGTGCCCGATGCCAAAGTCATCAATCGCAATGCCTATGCCGAGTTGCTTGAGTGCATAAAGGATTTGTTTGGCTGACTCAATGTTGCGCATCACCATGGACTCGGTGATTTCCAGGTTAAGCGTCCGCGGGGCAATACGGTAGAAGTCCAGCGCATGGCGAATGGTGTTTGACAGACTGTCGTCGTCGAGCTGGCGTGAAGAAATATTCACGTTCATGAACAGGTCGCTGTCAAACATCTCCTGCCACATGGCTAACTGCTTGAGTGACTGGTGAATCACCCAGGCGCCAATGCTGATAATCAAGCCTGAACCCTCAGCCAGGCCGATAAACTGGTCAGGGGTTAGCAAACCTTTGGTGGGGTGGCGCCATCGCAGCAGTGCTTCAAAGCCGATGGTTTTCAATAACTGGGTATGAATAATCGGCTGGTAATAAAGCTCCAGCTCCTGATTTTGCAGCGCAAAATGCAACTCTTCGCGCAGGTTTCTCAACTCTGAGGTGTTAGCCTCATCTGTTTCGCTATAAAAGCGGAAAGTGTTACGGCCTGCATCCTTGGCCTGGTAGAGTGCGACATCGGCGTTCTTCATGACTTCGGTTTTGGAGTCAAAGCCTGGCCGCAGCAAGGCAATGCCTATGCTCACGCCAATATGAATCTCATGGTCGTCTACAATAAACTGGGCAGAAATGGTTTGAATCACCCGTTTGCACACCTGCTCTATGGTAGAGCGGCCAGAGGCATCCAGCAAAATGGCAAACTCGTCGCCACCCAAGCGGAAGATGGCGTCTTTTTGCGACAGGTTGCCGCGCAGGCGGTGCGCCACTTGCTGCAGTAATTTATCGCCGGTGCCGTGACCAAAAGCATCGTTGACGATTTTAAAGCGGTCCAGATCCAGCAATAGCAGGTAAACGTGTTTGCGGTCATCTGGCGTGGCAGTGATTTTGCGGGTGATCGCTTCTTCAAATGCGTGGCGGTTCAGCAGCTGCGTATTTTTATCGTAATGCGCTAAAAACTGGAGTTTTTCTTCGATGATCTTGCGGTGTTCGAGCTCGGTTTGCAGTTGCGAGTCGCGTTGGCGGATGCTTTCCAGCATGTTGTTAATATCCTGGCCAAGCATGCCGATTTCATCTGCGCTGGTGATTTTGACGCGCTGGTCGTAATGATGATTGCGCGTGATATTGCTGACAAAGCTTTGCAAGGCATGAATCGGGTCGACGATATTACGGTTTAGCCGCCACATGATCAGGCAGCCCGCCAACGCCGAAGCCAAGACGGCAATGGCGTTAGACCAGGCAAAGCCAATCAATACGTCGACAATTTGCTCTTGCTTGATGGTGGCATGCAGGCTGCCCACGGTTTTTTCATTGACGACAATCGGGGTGGTTAATTCCATGTCACCAAAAAACGGGTAGAGCCATTGCCAGACTGCAGGGTTTCTCGGGTGCTCAGGATGCAGGCTTTGCAGCGGTTGTTGTTGCTGGTTGAGGATGACAATGCTGCGGATATTCTGGTTATCCGTCAGCGGCTCCAGGGTTTTGGCCGCCGAGCTCACTTCCCCAAACATCACTGCCGGGCCTATCGAGTTTGCCACTACGTTCATTTGTACCAAAATGTCGCGGATCAAATGCGTGCGCAAACTGTGGTAGTGGCTACCAAATGCAAAAACGATAAAGACCAGCAGCATGCTCAAAGTCATCACCAGCTCGGTGAGCAGCAACTTATGTGCGATTTTGAGATGAGGTAGTAGTCGTATCATACGAAAATCAATTAATAATATTGGTCGCCAGCTTAATCAAGCGGGTGTCAAATACAATCCCTGCCTGCTTGGCCGAGGTGAGATGTAAGGCAAACTGGTAGCGCTTGTCCTGTTCGCTAATCTCAACATGGCTGTACTCAGAAAACTTATTCCCGTTATGAACCACGGTCAATACGGACTCTTTTTGAATCACTTGTTGTAATTCTAGCGGCTTTTGCGCCTCGTAGTCTTGAATATATAACAGATTGCAGCGTTTGACCTCATTACTGGCTTTCACGGTGACCAGAAAGACCTGTAAATTCTGCATTTTTTGTGATTCGAGTGCGCCTGCCTTTAAGTGACCAACGTCTTCTTCAAAGGCACAAATGACATAGGTGTCCTGTTTTTGCCGACCGGGCGCCTGGCTCAACAGCGCCAGATTCGCGATCAACTCACTTTTGGTTTCGCGTACCTCTTCTGGCTCTGCTTGAGCCAGCGTGGCCATGCACAGTAAAAGTATTAAACCTATCCGGCAAACTGGCATCATCTCGATCTGACTCCACAAACAATGGGGGTTATTATTGCGCGAAGGATTGGCAGCAAATGCCGTCGTCAGGCGCTCTTAGCGTCATCCGCCACACGTTGCCGCGTGCCATAACAATAGCGGTTGCCTCATAAAGCATCATACCTTGCGGCGTGGAATCTACAATCCGGGAAACTGATAAATTCTGTATCAGTTTGATAAGGAAATCCGGTGTTTGGTGAACAGTTTAAGCCGTGAGAAAACGCCAGCGCCTTAATACTGGCTGCGGGCGGTTGACAGGTGTGCCGCAGGCTTTAAGTCGAAGGCCACACAAATGCGCTCAGCCTCAGCCTGGAAAGGGATGGTTCTGTGAAACAGCGAAGACGGAAACAGCACGATATCGCCCACATTGGGCTTGATAAAGCGGGTCGGGAAGTCTTGGTGTAACTGTGGGTATTGGTCGCCATGCGTGCCATACTCAAACGCGCCTTCTTGTGGGTCGGCGGTGTCAGGCATTGCCAGGTAGACCGCGCCGCTGATCCAGCCGATTTCGTGGATATGCGCGTCCAGGTGACCGCCTTTTTGCATTTTTACGTACCACGAGCTGGTGAATTCCAGCGTCTCAGGAAAATGTGTGATCAAGCCACAGTCCGCGTCTTTAAATTGGGCCTGGTATTGGCGGAATTCACGTTTGACTAATTCTCCCAATGCCCTAAACGCGGCTTCAGGACGCTTGAACAGATTGCCTGCGGATTGCTTGCCATTGGTTAAGCGCGCCTGCTTGCGTTCGGCGATGTCCGCTTCAGCAATATTTTTCAGTAGCTCGGCTAACAAAGCGCTGCCTGGGGCTAACTCTGGCAGGCTGCGATGGTAAACAAACGACAGGCCATCAGGACAAAACTGGTAAGGATCCGCCTCGCCATGGTTAATGCTGTAATGGGTAGATAAAGTCGCTACAAACGGCGCAGTATGCGGACCTTGTGCAATGATGTCATCGCGCAACTGCTTAAACGCTTCGAATTTTTCTGCCCGGTATAAACAGTACAGTACGCGTGATTGCCAGTCATCGAGTTGCGAGGCTTCAAAGTGCGGAACCGCCTCTTCAAAACGTTTTGCCAGGTATAAAAACTCGCCCATGTTGTAATTGGCACCCGGGTGCTGCGGGTTGCGTTGCAGTGCCTGCTGGTAATATTGCACCGCCTTGGGCATATCACCTTGGTCGCGCCAGGTTTCGCCAAGGTTGTTGTAAGCATCGGTGTAATTGGGAAACAAAGCGATGGCTCGCTCATAACTTTGTACAGCGGCGCTTAATTCTCCCTTGTCGCGCAATACGGTGCCCAGGTTAAAGTGACCTCGTGCATCTTGTGGCTGAATGCGTAATCCCTGTTGGTAGCTGGCTAAAGCCTCGTCCAGGCGGCCCTGTTTTTGCAATACCGTACCCAGGTTGCCATGGGCTTCAAAAAACTGCGGATTTAGCGCAATCGCTTTTCGGTAAGCTTGCTCGGCAGCGGTCAACGCATTTAACTGCGTCTGGACGATGGCGTAGTTAAACCATAGTTCGGCTGCTTTGGGGTTAAGTTGTAAGGCTTTTTCATATGCCTGGGCGGCGGCTTCATATTGTTGGGTTTGGTCGAGTGCCAGCGCCAGCAGATGATGCAGGATAAACTCGCGGGGGTGCTGGGCCGCCAGTGGACGGGCACGTTGAATCACGGCGGCGAACTGGCCGAGATTCAATTGTTGGATCAGCGAATTAATTTCTTGTGAAAGGGAAACAGCCATGATGCGAACATTCCAAAGATAGTTACAATTTTGTAACACATCTTACAATTTCGCAATGTTTGTCTGCGTTGATTTGGCGCAAATGTCGTTAAGACAGCCCTTATTCTGGGGTCGCTGGCTTTACCTGCGCATGATGAGAGAGTTGTTTAAGCAGCCGCAGGGCAATTTTTGGATCTTCAAGTAACAGGTTTTCCATCACTTCGGCTTCAATCTCAATGACTGAGGCTTGTGGCGAAACCACCACCGCGCTGGCAGTCACCGGCTTTGATGAAAATAAAGCAATGTCGCCAAAAAAATCCCCATATTGCAGAATGCGCAATGTTTTATCGCTACCATCTGTTTGCTGCTGGTTTAAATGCAGGGTGCCATTGACCACCATGTAGTAGTGATGGCTCGCCTCGCCTTCTTGAAACACACGCTCACCCTCGGCGTAGGTCTTGCCGTAGGTTTGCATGAGTGCCTGCAAATAATGTTGTTGATTGGGGATGTCGTCAAACAGGCCTTTTAGCAGCAGCACGTCTTTTTGCCGGAGTGTGACCATCAGCTCGATGCCGAGCAGAAATACGGCGAAATTCAGGTATAGCCAGCTGATTGAAACAAACATGGCTTTCATGCTGCCAAACACGGCACCAAAGTTTTTGTTCACGCTTAAAAACAAACCGAAGGCAGGCCGCATCAGCATCCAGAGGCTGGCGGTCAACAGCGCTGAAAGCAGGAGGTGACGCCACTGTACTGTGATGGGGCAGAAGGTGTGATAAAAGCCTGCAATCAACAGTGTGGTCAGCGTGAGAGAGAGTATCGTGCCGACATGGTTGATTAACGCCGGCGGCAAATGATTGGCCAGAAAGACAATCATGGATTCCAGCACAAACCCGGCAGCCGTAAACAGAAAAAATACCAGTAACACCCCCAGCACGGCCATCACATCGCGAAACTTCTTATGCCAAAACGACGCGACATCATTGCGGCTTGCAATCAGGTGAAAGCTCGCGCGCATGTGCGACGCCAAGGGGGTAATCGTCCATAGCAGGATCAAGAAACCAACCACCCCCCAGGCGGCCTTGGTGCGGGTGTTGTTATACACTTCCACCATAATGCGCTGGCTGAATTCCGGTAACAGGTTACTGGTTAAAATCGCCAGTTTTACAATGGCATAATCAGACGAATAAACCAGATGACTGATTAAAAAGAAAATCAGCACAATCAGCGGAATCAGGGCGAACAGGGCATAGAAGGAGAGTCCGGCCGCCAGCCCCATCAGGCGATGTTTGCTGACCCCTTGCCAGGTGGTATGAATGACAAACAATGGGGTGCAATAAGCATAAGCAAGCAGCTTTTGCTTAATCGTTTGCCATTGCGTGTGTAGGGTGTTCAAGACAGCCAATTGTATCCTTCTACTTCCACTGTGAATTGGTTATGGCGCCAGTGCTTTATAGCCCTCAGTGGCTTGTAATAGCGCTGCGCAGGTGCCACTTTCCATCGCCGAATGGCCTGCATCCGGCACCATTACTAACGTGGCATGCGGTAATCTCTGTGCGAGCTCCCAGGCAGTCTGGGGTGGGCACACCATATCATAACGGCCTTGCACAATGGTCGTCGGAATCTCTGCTAGCTTAGTGGCGGCTGTCTGTAACATTTGGATGCCATCGACAAAACATAAATGTTGTATGTAGTGGATTTGTACGCGCGCTCTGGCCAATTCAACCTCGCCATTCACCTGCGAACTCTCATTCTTTGGGATCAGGCTCATGATGCTTGATTCGAACGCATTCCAGCGAATGGCTGCCGGAATGCTGATAGCGGTATCTGCATCAAATACCAGGCTGGCGTAGTAATCCAGGACATTTTCCCGATGACTGCTTGGTACCGCGGCGAGCAAGGTTTGCCAAGCTTCGGGAAAAAACAGGGAGACTTGTCCCAGAAACCAGCGGATCTCATGAGGCCTGCTCAAAAAAATCCCGCGCAAAGTCAGGCTGATCACCGGCGCAGGGTGGCTGTTGGCGTAAGCCAGCGCCAGTGTACTGCCCCATGAGCCGCCAAACACATGCCAGCGCTCAATGTGCAGATGGCTACGGATCGCTTCAATATCTGCCACCAGGTCTTGAGTGGTGTTGTCAGCGGTTTCGCCCGCAGGCTGGCTACGCCCGCAGCCGCGCTGATCAAACAGGATAATCCGGTAATGGTCGGGATCAAAAAAACGGCGTTGACCCGGATTGCAGCCACTGCCTGGACCACCATGCAAAAAAATCACAGGCACGCCGGAGGGGTTGCCGCATTGCTCAATATAGAGGGAATGTAACGAACTGACCGGGAGAAGAGTCTGCGAATAGGGCAGGCATTCGGGGTATAAAGTGAGTGTTTTCATGAATTTTATTTCTTAAGAGTATGATTTTTATAGGAAAATTTTTTTAGGAAAAAGTGGCAAAAAAAATCAAAAAAATAATTCGAAAAATTTGTAACCAATTTGTAACTAAACTGTTGCAATTGAAAACAAATTGTTCTATATTGCAATCCTCACATGCGGCAAGTGATAAATTCCAAACCGAATCAGGAGTTTTTCCCTTGTCTCTGGTGTGTAAAGTATGCAACGAAATTTAGTTGCCAGTCCTAGTGGTGGTAATTAAATGTGTACTTATATTAAACCCTTAGTACTAACTTTGGAGATCAATATGCAAGTTAACAAAATCAAACTGGCCTTGGGTCTGGTAGCAGCATTGCCAATGGTTGCTTTTGCAGCAGCTGACCAAGAAGCCGCAATTAAAGATGCTAACAACTGGGCTCACCCACGTGGCGCACACAACAACAACGGTTACAGCGCTTTAGCTCAAATCAACAAGGGCAATGTTAAAAACCTGAAAGCTGCTTGGACATTCGCTACTGGTGTAAACCGTGGTCACGAAGGTTCTCCAATCGTTGTGGGCAACATGATGTACGTTCACACTGCTTTCCCAAACAACGTATACGCTCTGGATCTGAACGACAACCAAAAAATCGTTTGGTCCTATTTCCCTAAACAAGACCCAAGCGTTCAAGCAGTTCTGTGCTGTGACAACGTTTCTCGCGGTCTGGGCTACGGCGACGGCAAAATCTATCTGCAACAAAACGACGGTATGTTGGTTGCTTTAGATGCAAAAACCGGTGCTAAAGTTTGGGATGTTAAAAACACTGATCCAAAAGTCGGTGCTACTAACACTAACGCTCCACACGTAATCAAAGACAAAGTATTGACCGGTTGTTCAGGTGCTGAATTCGGCGTACGTTGCTTTATCGCTGCATACAACCTGAAAGACGGCTCTCTGGCATGGAAAGCATTCTCTACAGGTCCAGACAGCGAAGTTCTGATCGGTGCTGACTTCAACAAAGAAAACCCATCCTACAACGCTCTGTCTGTTTACGAAGATGTAAACGGCGGTAACAAACAAGGTGGTTCTTTCAAAAAACTGGCTAACGACAGCCTGAAAATTGGTGAAAAAGAACTGGGTACACGTACTTGGTTGAAACCACAAGCTGTTAAAGACGGCTGGCAACATGGTGGCGGTTCCGTAT
>CAKZJM010000335.1 GCA_936943315.1 uncultured Methylophilus sp.
CAATAGAGGTAATCAAAGTATCGTAATGCAATACCCAAAAGCCTTCAGATGTCGCATTACCATTTACACCCTGAGCGTGGAAGCTCAAATGATGCGCAATATATTCAGATGGGGAAACTTCTGCGTGTTCAGTTGTCATAATATTCAAACTATTTTTAAATTAACTGGTCTAATTTTTTACTTGTGATTTTGCCAGCGCCGCTCCAGAGAAAAGCGCTGCTGCTGCCAAACCGGCAATCAATGCGAAGGGCACTAACTCCTTAAACAACTTGAAAACCACAAATAGGATAATCGCTATAATTATAATTTTTACTACTTCAGCTTTCAGTAAATTGAATAAAATTGACATCGGTTCTGTATTGTGACGACTTTTTTCTGCAATCTTTGCTGCAATCAATGCGCCTACAGTGACAGCCATTCCTCCAAGCAACGCAGAAATGCCAGCTTCAAATCCAGCGGAGACAGCAGCAATGACCGCAACTGCCAATGTCGCCATGGTCTGCCAGCGCAACGTATGTCGATAAGGTGACGCATCAAGCACCTGTTTTTCTGGACTGCTCATGGGGATCAACCACTAAATTTCAAGACAATTTACTACAAAGACGCGAGATTTTGAATTATTCAACCTCCGAAGTCAAGCACCGTTCAACACATAACTGTCTGAATGTGCTGGAAAAATCTGCTTTTCAATCACTTATACGTTATTTTGCTTACGATTTCAGTCGGTTATCGGTCAGTTTTGCTATCCAATCGTCCAATTGATCGAGGCTTGCGAAGTTCAATTTCAAGACACCAGCCCCATTGGCTTTACTGCTGATGGCTACTTCGGCACCCAGTTGTTCGCTCAATTGATTCTGCAAAGAAGCCACGTCCGGATGGACTGTGGCCTTGGCTTTTTTGCCACTGGCTGGCTCAGACTGCATCAACCGCTCAATCTCACGCACCGACAGGCCATCTTGCACCACCCGGTTTGCCAGCATAATTTGCTGCGCGGGCTCCACACCCACCAATGCGCGCGCATGTCCCATATCAATCTGGTTATCGAGCAACATGTCTTGCACCATAGGCGTCAAGGTCAACAAGCGTAGCAGGTTAGACACTGCCACGCGTGAACGTCCCACCGCTTCGGCTGCTTTCTCATGCGTCATATCAAACTCGTCGATCAGGCGCTTGATACCCATGGCTTCTTCCAGCGGATTTAAATTCTCACGCTGGATATTTTCGATCAAAGCCATCGCCAACGCTGCTTCATCGGCAATTTCGCGGATCAATACCGGCACTTCGGCCAGGCCCGCCTTTTGTGAGGCACGCCAACGCCGCTCACCTGCAATAATTTCATATTTCTCTGGGGCGACTTCACGCACCAGAATCGGTTGCATGATGCCTTGCGCAGCAATAGAGTCGGCCAGCGTTTGCAAGGCCTCCTCATTCATGTAAGAGCGGGGCTGGTATTTACCTGGTTGCAACTGGCCCACCGGCAAAGTGCGCAAGGTGTCTGACTGGGCGACCGTTTCCGTATCACCTGATAACAATGCATCCAATCCGCGACCAAGTCCCTTTGGCTTTACCATGCTGCTACTTCCTTGTAATGAATTTTAATATAGTGGGTAAGATTATTGCTTTTGAATAATTTCCTGCGCCAGTTCGAGGTAGGCTTGCGCCCCCTTCGAGGAGCGATCATACAACAATACCGGCATGCCATAACTGGGGGCTTCAGCCAGCCTGACATTCCGCGGAATAATCGTTTGATAGACTTTTTTGCCAAAATGGCTCACCAGTTGCGCAGACACTTGTTGTGCAAGCATATTGCGGTTATCAAACATCGTGCGCAACAAGCCTTCAATTTCAAGCACGGGGTTTAAATGCGCGCGCACCTTCTTCACGGTATTCACCAGGTCAGACAAGCCTTCAAGCGCATAGTACTCACATTGCATGGGAATCATCACCGAGTGTGCAGCAGTCAGGGCATTCACAGTGACAAGGTTTAATGAGGGCGGGCAGTCCAAGAGCACAAAATCGTAAGCTTGATCACCCAGCTTGAGAATGGCATTTTTTAAACGGGTTTCCCGGGCCATTTCATTCACCAGCTCCACCTCGGCCCCAGCCAGGTCACGGTTAGACGGAGCCACGTCATACTTGGCTGCTTCCGCGTGTATCACCACTTCCTGCAAGGTTTTATTACCAATAAGCACCTGATAAATGCTGTCTTTCAAGTGTGCCTTATCAATGCCACTACCGGTACTCGCGTTCCCCTGCGGGTCCAAATCAACCAACAATACTTTTTTACCGTGTTCTGCCAGACTGGCGGCGAGATTCACACAGGTAGTCGTTTTACCGACGCCCCCTTTTTGGTTGGTGATTGCTATTATTTTCATTATGTATTCTCAAACACAATTAAATGTCTTTCCGCCTGCAAATTCGGCACCTGCAAACGGATGACTTCTTTAGGCTGGACA
This sequence comes from uncultured Methylophilus sp., assembly GCA_936943315.1. Taxonomy (GTDB): domain Bacteria; phylum Pseudomonadota; class Gammaproteobacteria; order Burkholderiales; family Methylophilaceae; genus Methylophilus. The sequence continues at coordinate 2,457 of CAKZJM010000335.1, forward strand.
TTTGCCAATGCCAACTCTTCAATCGGCACTAAGCCTTTCATCGCCAACCACCGCCCCTGTGGCGCCATCAAATGCGCCGTCAGTTGCTTAAACAAGGCAATATCTGAAAAAGCACGCGAAATCACTTGCGTAAAAGGGGAGGGTGGCGTGTACGACTCCACTCTGGCATGCACCACCTCAGCATTCGTCAATCCCAGCTCCGCCTTGACCTGTCGCATGAAAATGGCTTTTTTCTGTACCGTATCAATGGTGGTCACTTGAACATCAGGCCGGGTGATCGCAACCACCAAACCTGGCAATCCGCCGCCACTCCCTACATCGAGCAAACTACCTGGCTCAATATAAGGCAACACACTTAGACTATCCAACACATGCAACACCAGCATTTCTTGCGGGTCACGCACCGCGGTCAGGTTGTAAACCTTGTTCCACTTTTGCAACAGTGTTAAGTAAGCCAGACATTGGACTTGCTTGTCTGGAGTCACCACAGACTGCAAACCCAACGCCTCTACACCGGCGGCCAATTGCGAAGACAAAAAATCCATTTATGCTGCCGCAATATCGCCTGACTGGCTTTGTTTCTTTTGTTTGCGTTTGATATATACCAGCAACAGTGAAATAGTCGCCGGCGTAATGCCTTGTATACGACCAGCCTGTCCGATTGTTTCCGGCTGGTGAGTCAACAACTTCTGTCGCGCCTCATTACTCAACCCATGCACATCATTGTAATCGATGGCATCGCCTAATTTGATATGCTCACTATTTTTTTGGCGAGAAATCTCTTCATTCTGTCTATCAATATACCCTTGATATTTCGCTGCAATTTCAACTTGTTCCAGCACATCTTCAGCCAACACTTCGGGCGAAGGGACGATATCCAACAGGGATTGATAAGTCACCTCTGGGCGACGCAACAACTCAAACAAAGAATACTCATGCTCTAACGCCTTACCGAATACAGCCAACTGTGTTTCACGTGAAACAATCTTATTTTGACCGGCTGCCTGACCATTGTCTGGCTGCAAGAACGTCCGCTTCAACCTTGCTTGTTCACGCGCAACTGCTTCCTGTTTTTTACAAAAAGCCTCCCAGCGAATATCATCCACCAAACCAAGCTGGCGACCCACCTCGGTTAACCTCATATCCGCATTATCTTCGCGTAATTGCAAACGATACTCCGCGCGGCTGGTAAACATACGGTAAGGCTCATTCACACCCGTAGTAATTAAGTCATCCACCAGCACTCCCAGATAAGCCTGCTCACGGGAAGGGCACCATCCTTCTTTATCCTGTGCAAACAAAGCCGCATTTGCTCCTGCAAGCAAACCTTGCGCCGCAGCCTCCTCGTAACCTGTCGTGCCATTGATTTGGCCAGCAAAAAATAAGCCGCGAACAGTCTTTGTTTCCAGAGTCGATTTCAAACCTCTAGGGTCGTAGTAGTCGTATTCAATAGCGTAGCCGGGGCGCAGGATGTGGGCATTCTCCAACCCCCGAATAGAACGAACCAAGGCTAACTGGATATCGAACGGTAAACTGGTAGAAATACCATTGGGATAAATCTCATGCGTCGTGAGGCCTTCTGGCTCCAAAAACACCTGATGTGAATCTTTATCTGCAAAACGATGTATCTTGTCTTCAACCGAAGGGCAGTAGCGCGGCCCCACACCCTCAATCACGCCGGTATACATCGGCGAACGGTCTAGCCCACTGCGAATAATGTCATGCGTCTGCTGATTGGTGTGCGTAATCCAGCACGGCAATTGTTGCGGATGCTGTGCAGCATTGCCCAGAAATGAAAATACTGGCACCGGAGTATCGCCCGGTTGTTCGGTCATCACACTGTAATCAATAGACCGGCCATCAATACGGGGAGGGGTACCCGTTTTTAAGCGGCCAGCTGGGAGGCCAATTTCACGCAAGCGAGCAGCCAGTGAGATGGCTGGCGGATCTCCGGCGCGCCCAGCGCTGTAGTTCTGCAATCCCACATGTACCAAGCCACCCAAAAATGTGCCCGCAGTAAGTACTACAGATTTGGCAGAAAAACGAAGGCCGATTTGAGTGACCACACCTGCGGCACGATCACCTTCCAGGACGATATCGTCAACCGCTTGCTGAAACAGCCAGAGATTTTCCTGGTTCTCCAGACGGCGCCGGATGGCAGCTTTATACAGAATACGGTCCGCTTGCGCACGCGTGGCACGCACCGCCGGGCCTTTGCTGGAGTTGAGGATACGAAACTGTATGCCTCCTTCATCCGTCGCTGCCGCCATAGCACCGCCCAGGGCGTCCACCTCTTTGACAAGGTGCCCCTTACCGATGCCGCCTATGGATGGGTTACAGGACATTTGTCCCAATGTTTCAATGTTATGGCTCAGCAGCAGGGTTTTTTGACCCATACGGGCAGCCGCCAGCGCGGCCTCGGTACCAGCATGGCCGCCACCCACCACAATGACATCGAATCTATCAGGAAAGTCCATCATAAAAAATCTTGAACTGTTTGATTTAAAAAGATTTGTGATTTTAGCGTAAACTAGTCAAATGGTCATTTAATTCACTGCTTTGTTACATCTCTTCTGTGATTTAATACAATGTGTTTACGGTTTAATACAAATCAATAACAAGCAGGCCATATTTACTTAACATAAAAACAATAGAATTTTTGAAAACAACCAAGGAGCTTTTACCATGAAAATCAAAACAATGATTGCTGTATTCGGGGTGTTATTTTCCGTACACGCACTCGCTGACGTGACCAACGCCGAAAAACTGGTCTACAAATATACCAATATCGCCCATTCTGCCAATCCTATGTTTGAGGCTCCCTCCATCACGGACGGCAAAATTTTCTTTAACCGCAAATTTAAAACGCCAAGCGGTAAAGAAGCAGCATGTGCTTCATGCCACACGAATAACCCAGCTAACGTAGGTAAAAACATTGTCACAGGTAAAGAAATTCCACCTTTGGCCCCGCGCGTCAATACAAAACGCTTTACCGATATCGATAAAGTTGAAGATGAGTTCACCAAGCACTGCAACGACATTCTGGGTGCAGATTGCTCACCTTCAGAAAAAGCTAACTTCATTGCTTACTTGTTGACAGAAACCAAGCCTACTAAATAATAGATGCTACGTTATGTCTGGGATCCGTTTATACGGATCTTTCATTGGTCCCTGGTGGCGGCGTTTGGGTATGCTTTTTATACTCACGCCTCCATGTGGGATAGACTACACCATGCATATGCTGGCTATGTGGCTGGCACACTCATCGTCGCCCGTATCATCTGGGGCCTTATTGCCACCGGTTATGCAAGCTTTCGCAGCTTTCCACTCAACCCGGTGTGGGCTGTCAAACACTTATTTAAACTCTTAAAAGGCACCGCCAGGCACTACATCGGCCATAACCCTACCGGGTCGATTGCTATTTATGCCATGCTTGGCTTAGGCATCGTCGCGGTGGGCTCTGGCTGTATTGTGTATAACAGCGGCTGGGGCTTTATCGATGATGAAATGAGTAAAGTGTTGCATCATTATGTGACCTGGACGTGGCTGGGCGTTGTTGTGGTGCATGTGCTTGGGGTAATTTTTGAAAGTTTCATTAATCACGACAACCTGATTTGGGCCATGATTACCGGATGCAAACGCGTGTGTAGCATTGATGAACGGTTTGACCAGCGCAACACACCGTTTCCCCGAAAAAAAACCCGCTAAGCGGGTTTTTTATTATTTATTTGCCGATACAAAAACGGCTAAATATTTCACCTAATAAATCATCCGGGGTGAATTCACCCGTGATACTACCGAGCACCTCTTGAGCGTAACGCAACTCCTCAGCGACCAACTCAGCAGCGTGCATTTGATGCATAGCCAACTCTAAATGCTGTTCAACTTCAGTGAGTGCTTGCAAATGTCGCGCGCGCGCCATAAAAACACCTTCTCCACCCGGCTGATAACCTACAATTTCGAGAAGCGTTTTTTGCAACTGGGCAATACCTTGCCCTGTCTTGGCCGATAAAAACACGTGTTGCTCATTATCACGTTTTTCAATACGCGATGTTTCACGTGAAACATCAATCTTGTTATGCACCCATACTTTTTTTATTTGCTCAGGCAACTTCCGTAAAATCGCTGTTTCAAGAGGGCCAATGCCATGCTGGCTGTCCACTAACAACAACGCCACATGGGCGGTCTCAATGGCCTTCCAAGTGCGAGCAATACCCACTTGCTCTACAGTATCTTCTGTTTCACGCAACCCTGCTGTGTCTATCACATGCAAAGGGACGCCTTCGATCTGAATCACACTCTTGATCGTATCGCGTGTCGTTCCAGCAATTGGGGTGACAATCGCAACTTCTTCGCCTGACAGTGCGTTGAGTAAACTGGACTTACCTACATTAGGTTGACCAATCAATACCACATTCATGCCTTCACGCAACAATACGCCTTGCCTGGCCTGGTGAAAAATAACCTTTAAGGCAGCCTGATTCGCTTGTAGCTTTTCGAGTACACGCCCTTGTGTAATAAAGTCGATTTCCTCTTCAGGAAAATCAAGGCAAGCCTCTACATACATGCGCAAATCGATGAGTTGCTTTAATAAAGTCTGAATGGCTTGAGAAAACTCACCGGATAATGAGCGCACAGCGCTACGGGCAGCTTCTACAGTGGCGGCATTAATCAGGTCAGCTACTGCTTCAGCTTGTGCCAGATCCAGCTTATCGTTTAAGTATGCGCGTTGCGTAAACTCACCGGCCTGCGCATGCCGTGCACCACACTCTATGCAGCGCGCCAATAAGATTTGCATGAGGGCCGTGCCGCCGTGTGCCTGTAACTCCAGCACATCTTCGCCGGTATAAGAGTGAGGATTAGGGAAGTAAATGGCAATGCCACGATCTATCAGCGTGGCATCTGCTTGCAGAAAAGGTAAATAAGCGGCGTGGCGAGGGGGAGGGCAATGGCCCAGGATTTGTCTGGCGATGTCTGCCGCCAATGGCCCGGACACCCTGACCACACCAATGCCACCAGCGCCGGGCGCCGTGGCAATGGCGGCAATGGTGTCTGTGCCAAGCGCCGTGTGGTTACTTGCCATTTCCTTTTTTGGCCAATGACTCAGCATGGATCATGCGATTGATCGCCCATTGCTGCCAGATAGAAAGAATGTTGTTCACCAGCCAGTACAACACCAACCCAGCCGGGAAGAAGAAGAAGAAGACACTAAACAGCACTGGCATGATTTTCATGACCTTGGCTTGAATCGGATCCGTAGGCGGAGGATTCAGGAAAGTCTGGATAATCATGGTGGCACCCATCAGAATAGGCAGCACAAAATAAGGGTCTGTCGCAGATAAGTCCTGGATCCAGCCAAAGAAGGGCGCATGGCGCAATTGCACAGAACCCAGCAGCACCCAGTACAGAGAAATAAACACTGGAATCTGTACCAGGATAGGCAAGCAACCACCCATAGGATTGATTTTCTCGGTGCGGTACATCTCCATCATGGCTTGCTGGAGTTTTTGCTTGTCGTCACCAAACTTGTCTTTCAAGGCTTGCATACGCGGGGCAATTTCACGCAGATGCGCCATGTTGCGGTAACCAGAGGCAGATAGTTTGAAAAATGCAGCTTTGATCAAAATGGTGAGTACAATGATGGCAATCCCCCAGTTTTTCACCAGGTCATGGATATGCGTCAGCAACCACATGAGCGGCTTGGCAATCACAGTTAAGATGCCGTAGTCCACCACGTATTCCAAACCTGGTGCCGCAGCTTCAAGAGCATGTTGCTCTTGTGGGCCACTAAACAACTTGGCATCAATCGTTTTGCTGCTACCTGCGGCAATTTCACCCACAGGCAAAATAGCGCCGATAGAAAAGTCATGCTCGCTTAACTTGGTCGTGTAGAACTTACGTTCAGCAGTAGATTGAGGCACCCAGGCACTGACAAAATAATGTTGAACCAGGCCGACCCAACCATCTTTGGCATTGATCGAAACATCCTTTTTGGCCATTTCGTCAAATTTGATTTTGTTATATTTATCAGCCTCAGTGTAATAAGCTCCACCGGTAAAGGTAGGCATCATTTTGGAGCCTTGGTTAGACTCGTTATCATGAATGATCTGGTAATACACAGAGGGTGAAATCGCTTTATCGCTATTGTTTTTGATTTCATACAAGACATCAATCACATACTGGCCACGGTGAAAGCGGTAAATTTTATCCACAGCAACGCCATTGCTTTCCGGGGCTGTTAAACGGACTTCAAGGGTGTCTTGACCGTCTTGCAACTGATAGCTGCTTTCTGTCGCTGTAAAGGCCGCATAGTGCGTAGGCAGACCATCGCCTTTCAAGCCAGTTTGAGCCACATACAATTTATCAGCACTAGCATCACTCATCAGCTCATATGGGCCAGAGTTATCATCCGCTTGATGCTCCAGCAAAGACAATTGACGCAAATCACCGCCGACAGTGTCGATCATGGCTGCGTATCTATCAGTTTTAACCGTAATCCGTGTGCCTTTGCTCAATGCAAAGCCATTTTCGTGAGGCTTGTCGGCTGGGGCTACTTGTGCGGGAGCGTTCTGCGTGACGGCTGTTTGAGGCGCGTGCTGCTGTTGCCAGGCGTCCCAAAGCATCATGATAGAAAAAGAAAAAATCACAAACAGAATTAAACGGCGAGTATCCATAAGGTTTCGTATTTACAAGTCAGGGAAGGGGATCGACACCACCGGGATGCCACGGATGGCAACGGCCGATGCGACGCAAGGCTAATAGACTACCATGCCAGGCACCATAACGCTGCAATGCTTCAATAGCATAGTGTGAACAGGTTGGATGAAAACGGCACTGGCGCCCCAGCCAGGGACTCAAGCCCCACTGGTAACATTTCACCAATATAATCAAAAAAGTTTTCATCCGGTTTTCAAGAAACTGTTGCGGCCTTTTTCAGCCTTGCCAGCAATAGCGATAAATCGCGTTGCACTGCATGAAAATCATCGTGCCGGAAAGCCTTGCGTACCTGAAGCACCACATCATACCCGTTTACTGTGACAGGCGTTTGCGCCCGCAACAATTCACGCAATACGCGCTTCATGTAATTTCGCCTTACCGCGAGCTTGGCGACCTTTTTGGAGACTACCAGGCCATAACGATGATGATCTTGCTGGTTAGGCATGATGTTGGCAAAAAGCCATTCACCATAAAACCGTTTCCTAAAACTAAAAACGGATGAAAATTCATCCGTTTTTTTGAGTTTGTACAATGTCATGCATTGAATGTCAGCAATGCATCACCTGGATTACAGACCCAGGCGTTTACGGCCTTTAGCGCGGCGTGCGGCAATCACTGCACGGCCACCTTTGGTTTTCATGCGTACCAGAAAGCCATGGGTACGTGCACGACGGGTTTTGGATGGTTGATAGGTACGTTTCATTATTTGCTCCTGCCAAAAGTGGCAATTAAACTTAATCCGGCAACGCTGTTTTCACAGCTAAAATTTGCCGATTTCAAAAACCCTCAATTAAACATCAATTTCCAACATTATGTCAACGATTTTTTTTATATTTTTATAGGGACAGGCTGTGGATAACTCAGGGTAAAACGTTTAGAATGTCAGTCAAAGGTCACCGTGAGATTCGACACACGACCACATCCTCTGCCACTCTTCCCGGCAATTATAACGAATAAACGCATACAACACCTGCCATAGGTTGCAGGATGTTTTTTGCATACAACTTAAAAAGCACTGGAGCAATGGAAAATTTTTGGGCTTATTGTTTGCTGAAGTTCGAACAGGAACTCTCTGCACAACAATACAATACCTGGATTAAACCGCTGAAAGCGCGCGTGAAGGGCGATGCTGTCCAAATTGTTGCGCCCAACAAGTTTGTCATGCAATGGGTTAAGAGCAAGTTTTTTAACCGCATTGAGACCATAGCCCATGAACTATCCCCCAGCGCCATCCTTGAACTGATTGTAGATAGCAGCGAACAAGCAGCCCCAGTCGCGGCAACGGTGAAACCGCAGCCCGCAGCCGAACATCCGGTAGAAGCCGTTGTCGCCGCAGCTACCCAAAAACACACCGCTAAAGTCATTGATAAAAAACCGGTCAGTAACCGGGCACCGGCCAAACATCTTAAATCCGAAAAAAACAGCGGTCTCAATGACAGCTTCCTGTTTGATAACTACGTGACCGGCCGTGCCAACCAGCTGGCCAGGGCAGCAGCCATTCAGGTGGCAGGCAATCCGGGCCAGGCGTATAACCCCCTGTTTATTTATGGTGGAGTAGGGTTGGGCAAAACGCATTTGCTGCAAGCCATTGGTAACGAACTGAAAAAAATCAAACCTGAAGCCAATATCCGCTACCTGCATGCCGAACGTTATGTATCTGATGTGGTGAAGGCTTACGAAAATAAAGCCTTTGATGAGTTCAAGCAGCAATATCATTCCCTGGATTTGTTACTGATTGATGATATCCAGTTCTTTGCCAAAAAAACCCGCACACAAGAAGAGTTTTTCTACGCGTTTAACACGCTCATCGAAGAGAAAAAACAGATCGTCATCACCTGTGATACCTATCCCAAGGAAATTGCAGATATGGATGAGCGTCTGCGTACGCGCTTTAGCTGGGGATTAACGGTAGCAGTCGAGCCACCAGAACTCGAAATGCGGGTCGCCATTTTGCGTAAAAAGGCAGAAAACCTGAATATCGATCTGCATGAAGATGTGGCGTTTTTTGTGGCCAAGCAAATCCGCTCCAGCGTGCGTGAACTGGAAGGCGCCTTGAACCGGATTATTGCCATGGCTAACTTTACCGGCCATGCCATCGACGTGCACCTGGCCAAAGACGCGTTGCGCGACCTGATTGCGGTGCGTGGCCGCCAGATCACGATAGAAAATATCCAGAAAACCGTGGCTGACTATTACAAGATTAAAGTCAGCGATATGTTTAGCAAAAAACGTTCACGCAATGTCGCCAGGCCACGCCAGGTAGCCATGTCGCTGGCGCGTGAACTCACCAATCATAGCTTTCCTGAAATCGGGGAAGCCTTTGGCGGACGACATCACACTACTGTCATGCACGCCTGCGAAGAAATCGAACAATTACGCTTGAATGACCAAACACTGGCACGCGATATTGGTTTGCTGACGCAAGTCATCCGTGATTAAAAAGGCTGTTTGGTTTTATTTAAGCTGAGGAAAGCTGTGGATAACATGAGAATGAGGTGTGTTTAAATATTGCGTATAGACAAGATAAATTCGGTTTACAATATTGACCACAAAAGATGCATGTTTAAACCGCAATTTATACACAAGCTAAATTGTTTATAAGTCATTGAATAACATTATTTTTTAGAGTTACCCACAAAAAAGTCGTACATTACTATTAGTCTTATCTTTTATATATTGAAATAAAGTTATTAATCAGGTCAGGCCATGCAAATCAAAATCAACCGTGAGGTTTTGCTCAAACCCCTCAATAGTGTGACTGGTATCGTAGAACGCAGACACACACTGCCTATTCTTTCCAACTTGCTGGTCAACATCAAACAGCAAGAAATGCACCTGACAGCGACTGATCTGGAAATGCAGATTTCGCTGAAAGTGAATAGTGGGATAGAAGGTGAATTGAGTACGACAATTTCTGCCAAGAAATTGCTGGATATTTGCCGCTCGCTGCCAGACAGCACGACCATAGAAATGAATAATCAGGATAACCGCATCACGCTAAAAGCAGGCAAGAGCCGGTTCAACCTGCAAACCCTGCCTGCGGCGGATTATCCGTTGATGAGCAAAGCCAGCGGCCAGAACATCAGCTTTAGCCTGGCACAATCAGAACTCAAGCGCCTGCTCAAGCAAGTGGAATTTGCCATGGCGCAGCAAGACATCCGTTATTACCTGAACGGTTTATTGCTGGAAGTGAATGGCAACCAGTTGCATGTGGTCGGCACTGATGGCCACCGCTTAAGCTATACCAATACCACGCTGGATCAGGACTTTGAAAAAAATGAAGTGATCTTGCCACGTAAAACCGTGTTGGAATTGACCAAGCTACTGGATGAACAATCTGATTCACCCGTGGTGATTGATTTGCTGAACGGCCAGGTGAGTTTTGAATTTGGCGA
>CAKZJM010000336.1 GCA_936943315.1 uncultured Methylophilus sp.
GAAGGCACGCGATCACCTGGCTTTAATAAGCCCTCGGCAATGGCTTCACGAAAGCGCTGGTAAATCTGTAGATAAATCGGCTGGGCGCTATTGGCGTCAAAGTGAATGTTCATCGCATGCGTTTTCATCTCTCAGCCCTCATCATGGCCTACTCATTTTGTTAAAACATGGCCCTGCCAATTATGTCATCAAAGCCCTACAGTGTGCACATATTCATTACTACTCAGGAGCCGCACATGGCCACTAACACACCACAGGTTTTACTCAAGCATGCAGAAAGCGACGCAGAAGTCCTTGCCTGCTTCAACGTCATGCGCGAGCTGCGCCCCAACCTTAGCAGCGCAGAAAGTTTCTTAGAGCAAGTCAATCGTATGCGTGAACGCGGCTACCGTCTGCTGGTTGCGTTGGAAAATGGCGTGCCAGTGGCACTTGCAGGTTACAGGGATAAAGAAATGCTGATACACGGCCATTTTATTTATGTGGATGACCTGATTACCAGCGAAAGCCGACGCGGCCAAAAGCTGGGCGAACGCTTGCTGCAATATATTTTTGAGCTGGCCAAAACGCAGCATTACAGCAAGGTCATTTTAGATACCGGCATCGGTAACGCACTGGCACAACGCTTTTACTACCGCATGGGCATGCTAGCCATGGGCATGCACTTTTCATACGAACTGGGGAATTAACATGAACAATATTCTGTTTATCCAATGCAGCCCAAAAACCGCAAGCTCCCATAGCGGCACGTTTGCACAGGAATTTGTAAAAGGCTTAAGCAAAACCTTAGCAGCCAAACACGTGGTGGTGCGAGACTTAAGCAATGCCCCTATTCCACATGTCAGCAGCCAACATACGCTGGCCTCAGAAAAGCCAGAAAGCATGCGCAACGCTGTCGAGCAAGAAGCGTTGCAGCTTTCAGACACATTGATTGCAGAGCTAGAAGCGACTGATGTGCTGGTCATCGCCACGCCCATGCATAACTACACAGTGCCCTCGGTGCTCAAAGCCTGGATTGATCATGTGGTACGCGCACACCGCACCATCAAACTCACCCCGCAAGGCAAAGTGGGCCTGATTGGAGACAAACGCACCTACATCATTGTGTCTTCAGGTGGGCACCACACCCGCCAACCCGCCTGGCAACCAGACTTTCTCACGCCTTACCTGACAGAAATATTACGCACGGTAGGCATTAACAGCATCGAATTTATTTACCTCGAAGCCATGAACCACGGGCCTGAAGCCACTAAATACGCCGTAGCCCAGGCACGGTTACACACCGAAGAAATTTTGGCCGCACTCGCCAACTAAGCATTTATTTTTAACCCGAAAGGAAACAACATGACACCACGTCTCGCATTCTGGGAACTCTCACCTGAACTGATGGCTAGCTACACCGCACTCAATCACCAGCTTGAAAAAAGCACCCTGGGCAAACCCTTTGTTGAACTCATCAACTTACGTGTTTCACACATCAATGGTTGCGCTTATTGCTTGGGCATTCACGCCAAATCACTCCGCGCCGCTGGCGAAAGTAACTCCCGTATTGATCAATTAGGCGGCTGGCAAGTGAGTGACCAATATACCGAAAAAGAACGCGCAGCCCTGGCCTGGACAGATGCCGTGACCAACATCACCACCTCAGGCACACCAGATGATGTATTTAATGCTTTAAAAACGCATTTTACTGATCAAGAAATCTCGGACCTGACGTTTGCGATTATTACTATGAATGCGCTTAATAGATTGGGAATTAGTATGCGCAAGTAATCTGAATTTTCGCTTTTTAAGAAAGTAAAAACTGAGGGAAAGATTTTAATAATTAAAGTCTTTCTCTATTGATTTTTGAAGTTGTCGCAGCCATCACGCTACTATCAAAATATTCACTCCCAAATTCATTACGATTAGAATCACTAGATCGCCTTCACCTCCTGCCCACTCTTACACAGTCATATCCTTTATCCTTATAGCTAGGTTATTTCCAGTATCAATAATTTAATGTATACAAATAGTCAAAAGCTTTTAATCTTGCGAGATTCTTAAGACCTTATAGAATGAGTTTATGGCAATTATTAGACCACGACTTACAGACCATTTTGGCATCACTTTATCTCAAGCAGAGATTGATTTTGCAATCCCTTTTTTAGATGAAGATATACCCTTATACGTTGATCCTTTTTTACTTTGGAACTCACCTTCTCAGCAAGATAATGCTCTTCATACAAATTTAATTTCTGCATTTAATTTTCTTGGAGTTTTGGTGCAGGAGAATAAAACAGATGAAGCCGTTAAAACTTTAATTGCTGCATCGGAATGTGATGAAGTAGGTTTAGGTACATCATCTTCGAGGTCTGGAAAAAGAATAGGAAACTCGACAGCATTAGAAATCCTAGAGTTATTCAAACGAATTCCTCAATACTCTCGCTCAGGCTTTCGTCACTTTGAAGAGATACAACTCTTTGTTCAAGGCATTTCTAAAGATCGCATAAGCGATATAACTTGCAGTTTTCTAAAGTCTTTTTTAATTGATTTCACTATTCAACAGTGCGACAAACTCGGGATTCCAAAAACCGTCACTGACGTGGAAAACGTATATGACTTTAGAAAACATGTTTTCAATACTCTGAAAAGTGTTTCTTTACCTTGTAATCCAGCAGATGGTAAACCACTTATCTTTGTTCCAAAACGTTGGCTAAGATATGTTCCATGGTTAAGTTATGACGACTACTTCAAAAACTACTGTCCTCAAGACAATATATCTCACACACCTGAAGAGTTGACTCATGTTGAGGTATTAAATTACAACCGCAATAATTATGGTGTCATTGATCTTTACATAAGAGAAAAAGAGCGGACATTTGAAGATTGTCACAATGACCCATTGTTTTCGCAAATTCCTGTTATTTCCGCTAGGCGAAAATATGCACAAATACAAAAGCTTCCTACAGGTAAAGAAAAAAAGGCAGATGTAATATACGAAAATTTAATGGGTCAATTACTCCCCTCTCTTTTGTACCCTAATTTAGATTTTGCTCAAGAACAAGCAAGAACTGATAGCGGCGTAAGTATTCGAGATCTTATTTTTTATAATTCAGCTTCAACACCTTTTTTGAAAGATTTATACAATACATACGGTTCACGCCAAATCACATTGGAAATGAAAAATGTACTGGCTATAGAAAGAACACATGTAGACCAACTGAATAGATATTTAGCTGATGAGTTAGGTAGATTTGGAATTTTCATTACTCGGAATCCGCTAAAGAAGGCCGAATATCAGAGGACGATTGATCTTTGGTCTGGGCAACGCAAAACAATAATTGCCCTTACCGATAGCGATATTGGTCAAATGGTTGAGTTATTTGAAAGTAGACAACGTAATCCGCTAGATGTAATAGTAAAAAAATATTCTGAATTTCGCAGGACTTGCCCTTAGGATCATAAAATGAAAAATGAAAATGATGTCAAAAGTCTTGAAAAGTTAATTGTCCAGTTGCAAGGCCTGCACGCTGAAATTTCTCAACTTACAAAAAAGTCACCTAATGATGGATTGAATTTATTCAAGCTAAAATTCGTGAATAAGGTTTTATTAGCAGGAAATGAAATCCTTACGGAAAACTATAAACCATTTGAAGACTTTGATTCATTTGAAGAAGAAGCACTTCCTACAAATAGCGACGTGACAATGATATTAGCTTTATATATGGAGCAGGTAGAACGATTTAGGTCGGATAATATTGTTTGGTCTGACCACGAATGGCGGTATGTAATAAATGGTAAGGCTACGTCCATTCAAGCAAGTATGCCGACTCAAATTGGAGCCATAAGAAAATGACAAAATCAAAAATTAAGTATGAGGATGTAACCAGTGATATAGCGGTAGAAGCATACAATTCAACCCAACCTATATTCGTTGGTATTTTGAAAGAGGTAAGAGAACTTTCCAAGAAAAAGCCAGAGGCTACTATAAGCACTGGAAAAGTAAAAATCATCAACCGCGTTCTCTCTGATTTATTAGTTTTTTTAAAAGATGAGCCCTCTGGAAAATATTTAGAAGAATTAGATAATGAAGCCCTACCTCAGCTCAGTGACGCAGTTCTGACTATGGTTCAATTTGAAACTGCACTCAAAGCATTTAGGGATAAATATTATAAAAAAATAGGAGATGGAATATATGGAGAATGGCATTGGATCACCAAAGAGCTATTAGCAAGTTGGAAATGACGCAGAAAACCCCTTAAGCACTCTTAACAAATAAATGCTCAAATCTTTATTAATTGCTGTTCCGCAATAAGTAACTTGTGATTAGCATATAAGCCGTCATATAAGTCTAAACACTTACCATTACCTACAATCATCCGCGTTAAAATATCACCACATTCGTTTAAGTTAGAGTTTATATGGATAAACGTATCCCCGTCACGTTGCTCACTGGTTTTTTGGGCAGCGGCAAAACCACCCTGCTTAACAAACTGCTGCATAACCCGGCGATGAAAGACACCGCCGTGATCATTAACGAGCTCGGCGAAGCAGGTTTGGACCAGATTTTTGCCAATAGCCAGATTTCGCAAACCATAGAGAGCGAGCATATTGCCGATAACACGGTGTTGTTGAGTTCTGGCTGTTTGTGCTGCTCACTCAAGAACGAGCTGGCGGACACCATGCGCGATTTGTTCTTCAAACGCAGTTTGCAGGCGGTGCCTGAGTTTAACCGCCTGGTGATTGAAACCACGGGCATGGCTGACCCTGGGCCGATTTTAGCCAACCTGATGAACGAGCCGGTGATTGAATCGGTGTATCGTTTAGACGCGGTGGTGGTGACGATTGATGCGGCCTATGGTTTGCAGCAGATTGCGGACCAAAAAGAAGCGCTTAAACAAGCCGCAGTGGCGGATGTGTTGCTGATCACCAAACGCGACACAGCGACGCCTGAGCAGATTGAGACTTTGCAGGCGAAACTGAGCGAGATCAACCCGAATGCGACGCAGCAGTTTGTGTTGCATGGCGAGATAGACCCGATGCAGATTATTGATGTAGGCTTGTTTGACTTTGCCAGCAAGCAGGCCAACCCGCAGCGCTGGTTGCGTGCGCCTGCCAGTGGCTTTAGCGCCGCGAAAAAAGGCACCTTGCCTAAAGCGCCTGCGCATGATGATGTGAATACGTTTACGGTCTACTTGCCCAAGCCGATGGCGTGGGCTGACTTTAAAGGCGTGATCCTCAAGCTGTGCCAGACGCATGGTGAAAAGCTGCTGCGCATGAAAGGTATTTTGCATGTGGAAGATGCGCCAGCGCCACTGGCGATACACGCGGTGCACTTTACGCCCTACCCGCCTACGCTGCTCGAAGGCTGGGATGAAGATGAGCCGATTAGCCGGATTGTGATTATCGGCAAAGGGATTGATGAGCAAGCTGTGCGCGACATGCTCACTCAGTTTTAGGATGAAGTGATTTAACAGGCGAATCGCTGTGTTACGCGGTACGCGAAATCCTCATGTACTACAAGTACACTCCGGTTTCTGTGTTCCGTGCGCCTTGCGCTTCATCCTGCAAAATCATTCATTGAGAAAAATTCGTAGTTTTAATTTGGAGTTTTCATGGCGAAGTTGTTGGAAAAAATTTTAGAGAGTTTGATTTTTAAGAGCCGCTGGTTGATGGCACCGATGTATCTCGGCTTGGTCGGCGGGCTGGTGATACTGCTGGTGAAATTTGGCCAGGAGTTTGCCCATATTGCGGCGCACTTAGGCTCACTCACCGAGCAAGAAACCGTGCTCTCACTGCTGGCGCTGGTGGATATCACGCTGGTGGGTAACTTGCTGATTATGGTAATTTTTAGCGGCTATGAAAACTTTGTCTCGCGCATTGATACCGCAGACAGTGAAGACCGCCCTGAGTGGATGGGTAAAGTGGATTACTCTGGCCTGAAGCTCAAACTGATTGGCTCTATCGTGGCAATTTCTGCGATTGACCTGCTCAAGGCTTTTGTACACCAAAGCTCTGGCACGGCTTCTTTCAGCACCGAGCAGATGGCTTGGCTGGTATTCACCTGACGTTTATTATTACCGGCGTGCTGTTTGCCTGGATGGATAAAATCGCCGGGCACGGCAGCGACCATTAATCGAGATCCAAAATACAGATCGCTAAAAAACAGGAGCCTAGGCTCCTGTTTTTGCTTGTATCCGCTGTGATTAAGCTTGCTTGTTTTGACGGCGCTTGGCAGCTGCACCTACCAAGGCCAGGCCACCCAGCATCAGCGCATAAGACTCTGGCTCAGGCCCGGCTGCCGCTGTAGTCACGGCAGTGTATTGCAAGCTGAGGAAACCGTTACCGTTGAAAGGCAACTGCCAGCCTTGGCCTGGGATGGTGCTGGCGTAAGCGTGGCCCAAACCGAAGCCTGTAGTATCTGCGGCGGTTTGTGTACGTGACAACTGAATGCCGGTGACGCTGGCATCGCTGCTGGTCAGGTAAGCAATGTATTTGGTGCCTGCATTGAGGCTCAGGCCCAGATTTTCAAATGACAAGGTGGTGTAACCACCCGCGGCATTGTAGGTATCCACCGCATTAAAAGTGCTGGTCAACAAGTTGCTGCCAACCGCATTCACTGCCTGGTTTTGCGCATTCGTCGCCGGGTTCCATTGGGCAACATTCAGCTGGAAAGAGGCCGCAGTATTGCCTACTGCGTAAAAGCTGAAAGAGGACAGCAAGCTGTTTTCAGCCAGTGAAAACACCTGGCCGACCATGGGAGAATCGCCGCTTGGGTTAGCGGCATTGCCAAAGTAAGCAAATGGCAAACCGTTGGTCGCGCCTGCTGGCACGTTAGTGTAAGTGGCTGCAGAAGCACTCCCTGCAACAGCCAGTAACAAACCAGCCACTAGTTTCAATTTTAATGCGGATGAAATCATGTTTATTCCTTAAGGTTGGCGATAAGAAAGTGGTTAGAACATGCCTAACGCAGCCAAATTACGCTGGGAATATTTCACATATTTGAACAGCATGGCGTAGAAATAGTCCGATAACCGCCAGGTGACAGACAGCGCCTGGGTGAACATCGGCATGTAAAAACTTATAAATCCGCCTGGCGCGGTTTTTTTATCGGCTAAAGGGGACAAGCTTTAAATCTTGCAAAGAGTGAGCCTGACAAGGAACCAGTTAGCTATCGCGTTAATCATAATGGCACGTACTTGGAATGAGATCACGGGGTGTTTAAAGATGAAAATAACAGTATTGACGTTGATTGTTTTTTTGGTGCCATCACTTTACCAAAACTCGCATGCTGAAGAACACGGTGCGATGCCAGATTGCAGCAAAATGCCGCCTAACTTTAGTATCAGTTACCTGGATGAAAACACGGATGGTTCGATATCGTTAAACGAATATTTGCAGGGTGACCCAACACACCAGAAAAAAACGTTTGAGCATATGGATGCCAACCATGATGGCATATTGGACGCGGCGGAGCAGAAAGAGATTGAGCAGGTGTACCGACTGCTGCATGAACAACATGCGGCGGGTAGCCATAAAACTTAAGTCAATAAAAAAGCCCCATCACTGGGGCTTTTTCATCGCAGCTGATTAAGCCTTTTTGAAACGGCGGCTGGCGATCACACTAAGGCCAGCCAGCAGCAAAGCCACGCTTTCTGGTTCTGGTACAGGTGTGGTGACAGTGGTGAACGGCGTGATGGAAGCGTTAAAAGTGTAAGTGCCGCCCCCACTAATGTTGAATCTTAAGCTGTAAAAACCTGCTTGAAGATTTTTAAAGTCAAACTCATAGACATCCCCTGCCAACTCTGTGAACGCGCTGACACCTTTGAGCAAAGAATTGTCTTTGTAGAGACCAAATACAAAATCCTGGTTGCCATTTTTTTGTAATTTGTCACTCAGGTCCAAAGAGCCAGCCAAGTTAAATGCGGCTGTTTGTTCTACAAATGTAATGAACTCAGTTTTATCAGCCGAGGCACCTGGTGCATCTACCCCATCCGGTGTCACCGTAGTGATTGCTGCATTTGCATTTAAAGCGGTGAACATGACTCCTGCATAAGCCAGTTTCCAAAACATAATCGTATCCCCAAATAGTTAATATTGTTACTGCGATAATAATTATAACTTAAATATTTTTTATATAAATAGCCCTATCAGACTAAAGGGGGAAAACCAAATCATGAGCACATTAATATCGCGCTTTCATCTTTTAAATTAAGCGAGAAATCCCACGCTTATCTGCACATTCCCTTACAACTATTAAGAGTTAAATAACAAAAAAATATCACGATAATTATTCGTAAAACATTTACTTCAATGGGGTGCCATATGGGTCTTAATTTTTTAAGCAAACTGAGTAAACAATCTTCTCCAGAGATGCTGCTTAAGCAGATGGATCAAGAGGGAAAAATACGCGCCATTGATAAAGTGATGGGCGTGATTGAGTTTGATTTAAAAGGCAATATTATTGCGGTGAACGATAATTTTGTCGCAGCCACCGGATACACCAGGCAAGAAATCGTCGGTAATCATCACAGCATGTTTGTAGAGCCCGCTTATAAAACCAGCGCGGAATACCAGGCCTTTTGGGAGAAACTGGCCCGGGGTGAGGCAGATGAAGGCCAGTATCTGCGTAGAGGCAAAGGCGGCAGGTATGTCTGGCTACAAGCGAGCTATAACCCGATTCTGGATAATCATGGTAAGCCATTTAAGGTGGTGAAATATGCCACAGACATCACTGAAGACAAACGCAAGCATTCGGATTTTGAAAGGCAGATGGAAGCCATTAGTAAAGTCATGGGCGTGATTGAGTTTGATCTCAAGGGCTACATCACCAACGTGAATGATAACTTTGCTGAGGTGACGGGTTACAGCAAGCAAGAGATCATTGGCAAACATCACAGCATGTTTGTTGATTCAGCGTATAAAAATAGTCCGGAATACAAACAATTCTGGGAAAAACTAAATAGAGGCGAGGCGGATCACGGTCAGTATAGACGCGTAGGCAAAGGGGGCAAGGAGGTGTGGCTGCAAGCCAGTTATAACCCGATTCTGGATATAGACGGCAAAGCCTTTAAGGTGGTGAAGTATGCCACCAACATCACAGCTGAAAAACTCAAAAGCTCAGATTCTGAAGGCCAGAAGGCAGCCATTAGTAAAGTCATGGGCGTGATTGAGTTTGATCTCAAAGGCAACATTCTTGCAGTGAACGACAATTTTGCCGCAGTCACCGGATACACCAAACAAGAAATCATTGGTAATAATCACAGTATGTTTGTAGAGCCCGCATATAAAGCCAGCCCAGAATATAAAACCTTTTGGGAGAAACTGGCCCGAGGTGAGGCAAACGAAGGTCAATACAAACGCATAGGCAAAGGTGGCAAGGAAGTCTGGTTACAAGCCAGTTATAACCCGATCTTTGATATGGACGGCAAACCGTTCAAAGTGGTGAAATATGCCACCGATATCACTGCGGAAAAGAATAGAAACTCGGATTTTGCCGGGCAGATTGATGCGATTGGCAAGGTCATGGGTGTGATCGAATTTGACCTCACAGGCGAGATCACTCACGTTAACGCTATCTTTGCGGCGGTGACTGGCTACAGCCCACAAGAAATCATAGGCAAACATCACAGCATGTTTGTTGACCAAGCTTATAAAAACAGCCAGGAATACAAACTCTTCTGGGAGAGACTGAACAGAGGCGAGGCTGAGAACGGCCAGTATCCGCGCGTAGGTAAAGGCGGCAAGCAAATATGGCTACAAGCCAACTACAACGTGATTTTTGATGCAGACGGCAAACCCGCTAAAGTGGTGAAATATGCCGCAGACATTACAGCAAGGGTGAATGAAGCCAATGCCATGAAACAAGCCGTGCATGAAACCGGCGAGGTGCTGGCATTAGTGCAAAATGGTGACCTGACCCAGCGGATTACCACCCAGGACAAACAAGGCGAGATCAAGCAATTGTGCGAAGGCGTCAATAGTATGATTGACACGATAGCCGATATCCTCACCTCGATTAAAATTGCCGGTGACACGATTAACACCGCGGCCAATGAGATTTCAGTTGGCAACAGCGACCTCTCGCAACGCACCGAATCGCAAGCCAGCTCACTCGAAGAAACTGCTGCCAGCATGGAAGAAATGTCTTCGACCGTGAAACAGAATGCGGCCAATGCCAAACAGGCCAATTCCATGACCTTTAAGGCCGGCGAAATAGCCACGCGTGGCGGCGATATCTTCGGCAAGGTGGTCACCACCATGTCCGAGATCATCGAAAGCTCATCGCGCATTGAAGAAATTATTACCGTGATTGACAGTATTGCCTTCCAGACCAATATCCTGGCGCTCAACGCAGCAGTTGAAGCTGCGCGTGCCGGTGAGCAAGGCCGAGGCTTTGCGGTGGTAGCCAGTGAGGTACGTAACCTGGCACAACGCTCAGCCAGTGCAGCCAAAGAGATCAAGCAACTGATTGTGGATTCTTCAGAAAAAGTCTCCAACGGTTCGTTGTATGTGGATCAGGCCAATGGCACCATGACTGAAATTATTCAGGCCATCCAGCAGATTTCAGACTTGATTGGCGAAATCTCGACCGCCTCCCAAGAACAAAGCACAGGCATTGACCAGGTCAACACTGCCGTCGCCCAACTGGACGAAGCCACCCAGCAAAACGCTGCACTGGTCGAAGAAGCCACCGCGGCGGCGATGTCATTGGTGGATCAAGCCGCCCAACTGAATGAAAAAGTGAGCCAGTATAAATTGGGGAATGACAGGCTTTCTGGCTCAGGCTCAAAAACAGCCACCCACACAATGAGACGCACGGGGACCTAGACCGTGCCTAATAACAACCTTTACAAGCCTGTTTGAGTCGGCACACCCCGCCACGGCGGGGTGTTTTTTTTATCTCCTCACTATATCTGTACCCGGCTGCCTAGCTCAATGACACTGTTGGCTGGGATCTGGAAATATTCCACCGCACTACTCGCATTGCGCGACATGACGGAAAACAGTTGATCCCGCCAGCGTGGCATGGCGCCGCCAATATCAGGCACGATGATATCCCGGCTCAAAAAATACGAGTTGGTAAACGGGTCCAGCGGTGTGTCATCGAGCGACAGTTGCAACAAGGCTTGTGGAATGTCTGCATGCTGCATGAAGCCGTAGCGCAATTGCACCTGCCAGAAACCGTCGGCCAAACGGTGTATGGTTACCCGCTCGTGGGCATTCATAAATGGCACGTCTGCAAACGACACGTTCACAAACAGGTTGCGCTGATGTAATACCTGGTTATGCTTGAGGTTATGCATCAGGGCCTGCGGTACCGTCTCAAGATTAGAGACCATATAGATGGCCGTTCTCTGCACGCGTGGCAAGGTGCTGTGCGCAAGGGTGGCAACAAACGGTTCCAGTTTAGGATCATTGTTGGCAATGCCACTAAGCAGCGTATGCCGTCCTTTTTTCCAGGTGGTCATCAGCAGCATGAGGACAACACTGAGCGCGACCGGGAACCAGCCACCTTGCAGAAACTTCATTGACGCCGAACTCAGCAACACGCTATCGACTGCAATCAATAGAGCTGTGAGCAGACATGCGCCCCATCGCGGAAATTGCCAGCGCTGGCGCATGACAAAATAGAGCAGGATGGTGGTGATGAGCATGGTGCCCGTGACGGCAATGCCATAGGCTGAGGCCAGGGCCGAAGAACTTTGGAAAGCCAGGCACACGATAATCACGGCCAGTAACAAGGCCCAGTTGACTGCGGGCATATAAATCTGGCCGGATTCGCTGGCAGAGGTGTGGATAATGCGCATACGCGGCAAAAACCCTAATTGTATGGCCTGGCGCGTCATGGAGAAGGCGCCTGAAATGACGGCTTGCGAGGCAATGATGGTCGCCATGGTTGCCAAGATGACGGCAGGAATCAGCAACGGTTGTGGAAACGACAGGTAAAACGGATTGCTGACCGCCTCAGGATGTTGCAACAACAAGGCGCCCTGCCCCAGGTAATTCAAGGTCAGACAAGGAAACACCAGCCCCAGCCAGGCCAGCTGGATGGCCGGACGGCCAAAATGCCCCATATCGGCATAAAGGGCTTCAGCGCCGGTGACTGCCAGCAAAATAGCACCTATGGCGATAAAGACTGCCGCACCTCGGCCTTGCAGAAACTGCCAGGCATATTGCGGATGCAGGGCTTGCAAGACTTCCGGGGCCTGGGCAATTTGCCACAGGCCGATACTGGCGAGGGCCAGGAACCAGACAATCACAATTGGCCCAAAAAAGCGGCCTACGGCGTGCGTACCGTGCCGCTGGAACCAGAACAAGCCGATGAGTATACCAATAGAAATCGGCAGCACTTGTGCGGCCAGGCCAGGGGCCGCCACTTGCAAGCCTTCAACGGCTGACAGCACGGAGATGGCAGGCGTGAGTACACTATCACCATAAAACAGCGCTGCGCCGAGCACGCCTAGTAACAGTAACCACCCTGCCCGCTTATCGTTTGCGC
>CAKZJM010000337.1 GCA_936943315.1 uncultured Methylophilus sp.
CTAATGGGTTGGACTTGGTTGCAATCCATTTACAAGGCTCTTGTACTGTTAGTGATAGCCTGCCCTTGTGCTTTAGTCATATCCACACCTGTCACGGTAGTCAGTGGTTTAGCTGCAGCAGCGAAGCGTGGCATTCTGATCAAGGGCGGCGTATACCTTGAAGAAGCTCGCAAGATCAAAGCTGTGGCGTTAGATAAAACCGGAACAATCACTGAAGGTAAGCCTAAGTTAGTAGCATCCGTGATGTTAGATGGCGAAGAAAATAAGACCGAAATCGAGGGTATTGCTGTTAGTTTGACATATAGGTCTGACCACCCTGTTTCCAAAGCAATCTCCGAAAAATCATCTGGTAAATTGAAAAATGTCACTGATTTCAAAGCAGTCGCCGGTAGAGGTGTTCAAGGTGTTATCAAGGGTAAAACTTACTATCTAGCCAATCATAGGTGGATTAAAGAACTTAATCTTAGCACTGAAGCATTGGAAATCCGACTTGGCACATATCTGAATGCTGGCCGAACAGTTTCTTTACTTGCTAATGATGAAAAGGTGCTGGCAATTTTCGCCGTCGCAGATACTATCAAACCATTCTCTACCATAGCTATCGAAGAGCTAAAGAAATTGGGTGTGGCCCCAGTAATGTTGACTGGAGACAATGAGGCAACAGCAAAAATAGTGGGAATGCAGGCTGGTGTTGCTGAAATTAAAGGGAATTTATTACCCGAAGATAAACTTAAGGAAATCGAAGCGCTTCAGAAAAAATATGGCACTACAGCGATGACCGGCGATGGTATTAATGATGCCCCAGCATTAGCAAGAGCAGACATCGGTTTTGCAATGGGTGCAGCTGGAACGCACACAGCCATGGAAGCAGCTGATGTTCTTGTGATGAATGATGACCTACGTCGACTGCCAGAAACTATTCGCCTATCTCAACAAACCCATACGATACTTTGGCAAAACATTGCTATTGCACTTGGTATCAAGTTTATTTTCTTGATACTTGCACTATTTGCGAATGCTTCAATGTGGATGGCTGTATTCGCTGATATGGGCGCTAGTTTGATAGTAGTAATGAATGGTTTAAGGTTAATTCGTTATAACGTCATTCAATAAGAGTCTAGGGGTATTTGATTCCAGCCCTATCATAATAGGCATTGCGACACAAAATTTGTAGAGGTTAATAATAGTTTTGGTTATTAACAGAATCATATGAAAAGAGTATGTTGTGTTTGGCTTCAAAGAAACTGAGACAAAATAAAGCTTTTAAGATTGGTGAATATATCATTCATTTAAATAAGGGGGGGACATGAATAAGTCTGAGCTAATTGCAAAAATGGTTAGTGAAAAAGGCCTAACCAAAAAAGAAGCATCTATCGCTGTTGACGCTGTGATAGAAAGTATTCAGGGTGCTTTAGGTGATGGTGAGAGCGTTGTAATCCCAGGCTTTGGAACTTTCAAAGTAGCTGATCACAAGGAAAGAACAGGCCGAAATCCGCAGACTGGTAAAACCATCAAGATTGCGGCTACAAAAAGAGCATCATTTTCAGCAGGCACGCGCCTAAAAGATGCCGTGAAGAAAAGCGGTATTAAAACGGGTGGCGGTGGTCCTGGTGGAAAGGGATAATCATGCCTAAATTACAGACATATAGAGATTATCATTCTGATGCGACTAAAAAAGTATCTGAAAATACCCGGACATTAGCATTATCGGCTATTGCGATTGTTTGGTTGTACAAGGTCACAAAACCTGAAGGTGGGTTTACTTTACCAGAAGAACTAATCACGCCACTGTTGTTAGTTTTTTTTGCGCTGGCAGCGGATTTTGCTCAATATTTATACGGAAGTATTGCCTGGCATATTATCTTTAGGCTAGAAGAGGTGAAACTGCATAAAGGCCTCATCACGGAAGACAGTAATCTTGAAGGTGTTGAGCCGTGCATTCTTTATATACCTTATATTCTGTTTTATGGAAAAACGGTATTAGTCGGCTTTGCTTACTACTATTTATTGACGTATTTTTTAAACGTCACCACCATCAAAGCCATTACCGCAGTTACTACACACGGATAATTTATCCTTATTTTCTTTAACCGGGATGAAGTAATCATCATCTTGAGAAATGTCACCAGCGGCTGGTTCAAAACTCATTTTGAATTGGCCGTCATAACCTTCTGTTGGTGCATCTTCTAATACATAAAATGCAATTTGAGCTAGTCTGAGTCCAGGATACAGTTCAATAGGAATCTCACCAAAGTTGGCTAATTCCAGCGTGATAATGCCACGGTAATCTGGATTCACAATCGTTGCAGTTGCAATGTTCAACCCTTCTCTTGCCCAGGATGATCGCGCCGTCACAATACCTTGTAAATCAACTGGCAAATGCACCCACTCCAACGTTGGAACCAACGCTAAAGTACCTGGATGCAATAGGAATGGCTTACCAAAAGGGATATCTACACGTTCGTGCTTTTGCTGTTTGTATCTTACGCAGTCATGGTCTTTAACTTTTTTATACACCGCCGGCTCAACATGAGATTGACCACCGGCTTTAGCCACCATGACGACATTACCCATACGAAGGTCGATGGATGATGGCCCAATCTGGCGACGATCCAGAATGGGTGAAACAGTCAGTCTTTTGGAATCTGTAGAGCTAAGACGCTGTTCAATCGCCTTTTTTGATAATGCAGACATGGTGCGCTCCCTTAAGCACGCTTATTAGTGGTTTTTTATGCTGCTTTTTTATTGTCTTCAGGTTTTTTGGGATTTTCCAGCATCTTTTTAATTGATACTTGCTGCATGATCCCATGTTCGCATAAGCGATTGATATCTGAAAACTTAATAGTTGATCCTGGTTGAGACTGGGCAATCCAGCCTGCAAAGATGATATCCCTGAAATCTACCTGTCTGTATTGAGGACCTTCCGAGGTGAACTTATAACCGACAGGTGGGCACCGATCTAAAATCTGATGCACTAAATGATTGATATTTTCCGGGTCAGGTGCCTGATAGAGTGTTTTCGGGAAGTTTGCCAAAAACGCTTGTAATTTATCTACAGTGATTTTGACAGCTTCTTTCGAGATCACTTTGAACCAAGGATCTGTTTCTTGTTTCTCGTAAACATCCTTCCAAAATGCATCAACAGCTGGTTGGACTGACTGGTCAAATTTCCATTCAGTATAGCCAAGCGATTCTGCTGCCAATAACAAGGTATTTGCTCGGATACCGGTTAGTGGATGCTCTTCATTTACCTGCCTCCCAAGAGGGTCATTGCTGTATAACAAGTGACATACCGCTCCCAGGAAACTTGGGCCAAACATCAGTAATCCGATGAAGTCGCATAAAAACTCTTGCAGCCATGCATCGTAATCTGCATGCGCAAAGAAAAAATCATCATGGTCAATTGAATGCTCAGTTTTCAAATGATTCAGTCTGGCTTTAACTTCTTGTGGTGCTGCTTCAGAGTATAACCATTGCACAACCGTTGGTTGATCTTTGAATACCGGGCTTGCCTTCACGAAATTTTCTATAAAAATTTCATCAAGTTCATTTTGGATCAGGGGAATGTTGTAAATGGCATGCCCCATTTCATGACCAAGGATGGTATGAAATAAAACATAATGTTTGAGGGTTCGCGGGAATTCAATAATGAATATTCTGCGTTTGCTCAGCTGCTTGTTTGCATCTGAATAAATAGAGTAAGTATGCAGACCACCTTCAGCAATGACATGCACATTTGGAACACGTGTTACAACGCGATCTTTTAAAACTCGTTTTTCAGTACAAAGTGCTTTAGATATTTCCTTGAATTCTTCGACAAACGGCCATGAGTATTCACCTAACGATGATCGCTCAATACGGCAAACAAGTTCAGACAAAAATTCAAGGTTTAAAGCTAGCTCACGAACGATATGAGTACTTGTGGGATCAACCAATTCGAGGGAGGCCTGAATGTATTCAAGCCGTTGGCCGCATTCCTCATAAAACTCTCGGCTACCCTCTAATCCATAATCATATCGAAGGGTTTGGTCCAATACGGAAAGCAGATTTTCACATTCATTTTTCAGGAAATCTACCGGACGCATTGATAATCACCTTATAAAACCAATGCTTTTTCAAATGTGCTGAAAAAGCTCTTAGCCTGAACTTGTTGTTCTTGTGTTAAAGGTGCATTTTCCGACATTTGAAACAGAATGATCTCTACTTCGTATACCGCGTCTTCTTTTGGTTTACCTGCAAACACCTCATTCATGGTGCTGTCTAGTGCCTGTTTGATAGGCAAGTGCCAGCTCTTAGATGACATTTGATGGTGTCGTCTGCCATACGATGCACTACTCATGGCTAATACACCGCTATGTGTTTCATCTTTGAAGGCATCATAACGATACATTTCCATCAGCCTGAATAAGCCCTCAACCGGGATTTGGTTATAGGCAGGTATGGAAGTAGAGTCATCGGCTAAATCAGTTACGATTGCTGCGAAACGTTTATATCTTGCACTACTACTATCTGGACGTGTTGAAGACATGATAGGCATATTTTTCTCCGTTTCTTAAAAATTCAATCCAAAAATGCGCAGCCACCTCAAGCTACGCACTTTTGCTACGCAATTTTTAATCCACTTTCTATATTTGCAGTAATTTCTTCTCTAAGTTTCGATAGTTCAAGGACAAATGCGAACGACATTTGACCAGACTCTAGTAATTCTACTACACCATGGTCTGCAAAATAGATGCTATAGCCATCTGTGACCACGTAACGAGTTGTTAAGATGCCTTTACTCTCAATGCCTCGTTGGTTTAAAGCCTTCAGATTTTCCTTCAAACGTAGCGGTGAAATGCCGTTTGCAAGGAGTTTCGCCATGACACGTAGCAATAATATATCCGCAAAACTGTATCTGCGTTTGGAGCCTCGACCGCGATGATTACCTGCTGATGGGATCACCATTTCATGGCGACACAGATAATTGACCATATCCATTGTAAGGCCTGAATGCTTAGCAGCATCCTTGGCTTCAAACCAAGTTTTGGCCTTACGCGTTGGCTTCGGAATACTCATATTTAGAGTTTAGCTCTAGACTCCAATTATAGTCAACTGATTTTATTGAATAAAATCTTATTTTAAAAATTTAGAAAATACAGTGTTGTATTGTGGCTAGATAAAAAAAACCGGCCATGTGGCCGGGAGGGGTGCCTGTCATTATCTATTGGGAAATAGACAAAGAGCTAGACTGGAATTCATGGTTGGCTTTTCTTACGTGATCTGGTTTCACGGTGAGTTTTAGATTTGAAAGCCATTTTTTGCTGCAATGTGTTCTCTGTGAGTCCTGATAAAAATTCGTTACTAAATTTATAACCCAACACCTTAGCGTTCTCGATAAATCTATCTACATAGCTACGGTTTTGCTCAGGTGTTTTCACCATGGAACTTGGACGAAAACGAACCTTAGCTGGGTCAATGTTAGAGGATGCCAATACATTTTTCATGTTTTGCTCATCCAGAGCCTTCAAAGCAGCTGCGCTATTAGCAACTGCCATATATTCTGGGTCCAGGTTCAGAGTTTCACGGGCATAAGTAATGAATTCATCATCTGGGCTATTCAAGATATGATCAAGGGCTTGATCAAGCAACGCTTCATCTATTGCTAAATTTCCTTTTTCCTTAGTTTGCATAATTTAGGTCTCTCCTATTTTCATGACAGCACGTTGAAGCCTGCGGTCAGCAGCCCAAAACGATTTGTCATGCATTCCGAGTTTTTCACGGATTTCCGATTTAGATAAGCCATGCTCAAGTAACAGATTAAGGATCGATGTCGCATCCTTATCGTTAACTAACAGCTTACGAAGTTTCTCGATACGCTGTTCTTGTTCATCTGCTTCCTCATTGGCAATGAGAATGTCTTCAGGAGACAGGTCAGTATCTTGCTCTGTGGTACTGACCGAATCCACTTCATCAAACTCTTCATGACCATAAGTTAATTGCGCTCTAGTATGAGTTGCCTTCCTAGTCGCATCAGAAGCAATGCTACGCATGACACCGACGAAATGACCGAAGAAGTCTACTTTCGTCTTATTCCAGTTTCGCTCTCCAAGAACGGAGCTATAGGCTGCCCCAATGAGGTCTTCCTCTGTTGTATGGATTTTTAACTTTGGATGGTGATTCAGAATTGCACGCGCAGCTGCATATATACGCGGGGAGGGATTTCGCGTTTGCGCCTCAACCTCTGCTCGTATTTCAGCATCAGTCGCCAAATCACCCAAAGTCACTGCTAATAGATCAGGTTTGTTCATTTAAATATCCTCCTCACAAGAAGAATGCTTAAGAAAAACGATTTTTGACACGCTAAATGAAAATTTATTTTCTGGATTTTTCACGTCAAAAAAATACCGATTTTCAGCATTACCTTGCAAGAGCAGAACACATTTAGTTCTGTTCAAATTGAAAAGGAAAATTCAGCCATGCAAACAGTTAATACGAATGCTTCAGATCCAAATGTAATCGGACCACGTGACCCTAAGTATATTCTAAATATCGAAGGAGTCGAACATCAGTGGCATAAAGACACTATCACTACCGAGGAGATCGCTAAGCTGGGTGGTTGGGTTGGTGAAGGTGTAATTGAGATTGATGCGAACAATGTGGAACGCACATTGGCACCGGGCGAAGTCATTAAGTTGAAGCCAGGCCAAGGTTTCGCCAAGAAGATTAAGTGGAAACGGGGTGATAGCCTGTTTGACACTCGCCTTACCAATGAAATGCAACACTTGCAGGGCCATTTTAAGACTCAAATCATCCAAGACGGTAGCTGGTTTCTGATCAAAGACTATCCGTTGCCAGTAGGCTGGAGCTTGCGACAAGCGGACATTGCTTTTCGTGCGCAACCAGACTATCCAGGTACACCGCCATATGGGTTCTGGGTACCAACAGGCCTACGCTTCAATGGTGCAATGCCAGGGAATTATCAAGATGCCGTGGCAGATACACCGCCATTTCCCGGTCAGTGGGGCATGTTCTCCTGGGCACCCGACCAATGGAGACCAAGCAGCGATATTGGTGCTGGTTTCAACCTTCTCAACTTTGCACTGAGTTTTGCGGTGCGTCTGGGTGAAGGGGCATAAGCATGGCAGCCGTCATTCATATGGCGGCATCCACTCATGCAGATGTGCTAAGTCACCTTTTCCCTAAAGGTGACAAGCGTGAACAAGGCGGATTTCTATTCTGCCAGTTTGACGAGATGGCACAGGCATTTCAAGTAATTGAGTGGATGCCCCTTAAAGGTTCTGATTATGCCTCGCAGGAGCGGGATTATCTGGAACTGTCTGATGAGACCCGTGCTGGCCTGATTAAAAAGGCTCACGACATGGGCGCATCACTGGTCGAGATTCACTGTCATCCAGGACAAACCAAAGTGGCCTTTTCATTGGCTGACTGGATGGGCTTTCGTGACTTTGTACCGCACATCCGCTGGCGACTTGCCAAGAAACCCTATGGTGCACTTGTTTACGGCTACGACTGCGTAGATGGCTTTGCCTGGGTAGATGACAGCAAGCAACCGATTTCAATTTCCGGGATTCAGATTGGCGATGGATTTCTTCGCACGACTGAAAATTCCATCAAAGCATTCTTGCGAGGTTCCTATGGATCGATTTGACAGAAATGAACGCTTTTTTGGCGTAGACGGACAACGACTACTACGTGAAAGTGTTGTGGCCGTGGTGGGTTGTGGTGGTTTAGGCACGCACGTCATTCAGCAGCTGGCTTATCTCGGTATCCGCAAACTGATTGTCATTGATGACGAAAATCTCAGTCTGACTAACAAAAATCGCTATGTGCTTGCATACGATTCAGATCCGGTCACAGGTTTCTCAAAGGTGGACATGATTAAACGCTCAGTTGCGATGATTGACCCCACCATTGAAGTCGTCATAGTGCATGCGAGTGTCCGCAGTAAGAAAGCATTCGATGCCATGCGTGAAGCACGCACCATCTTTGGCTGTTTAGACAATGACGGTGCCCGGCTGATATTGAATGAATATGCCTTGGCTTACGGTAAAGAGCTGTTTGACCTGGCAACAGACACCCACAAAGATGAAAACAACTTCTACTTTGGTGGTCGTCTGGCCTATGTTGCCCCAGATGAGCCTAATTGCCTGGTATGCATGGATATGATTGACCTGAAAGCTGCGCAAGAAGATCTTGCCAGTGAAAAGTCGAGACAAGACCGGGATAGCATCTATGGTGTGGATCGCAGTGAACTGAATGAAATCGGTCCATCAGTGGTTTCGTTGAATGGGGTCATCGCATCATTGGCTGTGCAGGAATACATGGTACAGATCACCGGTATCAGGAAGGCGGCCAGACAACTGCAATATCGTGGCAACATGGGGATTGTCGCCGTTAGCCGTCCACAGGAGTGCCCGGATTGCTATTTCTGCAAGGTTGTTAAAGACTCCCTGAATGATGCCAATCTGGAGCGATATCTGTAGATGGGTTGGCTCACCGATAATCTTTTAGTGTTATTGCACTCAACACGCACGCAACTGGCGTTAGCCGGGAGCGTGTTGAGTGCATTGATCGTCTTGATATACGGCCAATTCCAGGTAGATGCTTTTGAGTTAACTGGACCACTATCCCCGCTTACCGCAACCCTCAAACCATACTTTATGCATCGCTATGAAGCCTTAGCATTCGTAGTGTTCCTCACATTTTTAAGACTGGCCTTTCGACTATTTTTAGAAGATCGAAGGCGATTTTTGTGAGGACGGCATTTGGCTAGATTTAAATATGCTTTTGATGAAGCGAAAATACAGCGTTACATCAAAGAAAAAAGGGGTAAGGGGGAAGGCGGAAATTACCGCCCTTGGTTAACCATTCAGGATGTACCTTCCAGCGGGAGGGTGCATCGTATTCCATCGACCAAATCAAATCGACTGCATCACGCCTTGTCAGATTTAGAAAAGTATTCATTCCTTTTTTACGACTGGAAAGATGAAGTAATCGACATACGTGAACAGTATCCATTAGACCGAGAAATCACCAGGCGTATCGCGCAGGAATGTGGCATCAAGCACCCACAAGATCCTGATACTGGTTGCGATATTGTCATGACAACAGACTTTCTATTAACCACTGTTGTGAATGGTGAGCAAATACTTGTGGCCCGTGCAGTTAAACCGTCAGATCAATTAACAAATCGCGTGATCGAGAAGCTTGAGCTTGAGCGCAGGTACTGGAAAGAGTTGAAAACGGATTGGGGGATTATTACAGATAATGAGCTACCTACATCCCAAGCCTTAGCATTAGATTGGGCAAGAAATGTGTTTGATTTTAGGGGGCTGGATCAGCCAGATGCTAACTTCTGGCAGGATACTTGTACCCGTATCCTGGAAGGACTGTCCAAGTATCAGACTACTTCTCTTAAAGAGCTATCCGAGATGCTTGCAATGGATACTGGTGTTGTCATTACAGCAGTGAGGCATTTGGTATGGCATAAACATATCTCGCTGGATATGACTCAGCGATTCAGTCTTGAAACAGCGATTCCAGAAATCATTATTAAATTGCCAGAAACTGTTAGGAGGTCTGCCTAATGGTTTTTTCAAATGATGTCATTCGCTACATTGGAACGGGCGAGCGTGTACGTGTGTTATGGCTGCATGATGAGCAGCCCATTGCATTTCTAATCGACATCGATAAAGACGATGCTTTGCCGTATGAATTGCCATTGTCAGAAATTATTGAATCATTAGAAGGCGAATGTAGCAGCGCAGAACTCATCGATGATCCTTTCTTCTCAATCATAGACGAAGACAGACTTTCCGAAGTTGCGAAGCTTAAGCGTGCAGCTGGAATGGAAATCATCAAAGACCTGATAGAGCAAAAGCCTGGAATTTTTTATACCAACCGGCGTTGCCAACTGATGGATAAGTTTCAGACTTTAGGAAGTGGTCATCCACGCGTTTACAGAAAACTCAGGCGTTACTGGCAACGTGGACAGACCCCTAATGCTTTACTGCCCGACTATGGGAATTGCGGTAATCCAGGTCAGCCTAAAGTACAAACTGACACAAAGCTAGGTAGACGTTCCAAATTTGTAGATGAAGGCATTCCTGTTACCGAAAGCGTCATAGAGTATTTCAAAGTCGGCATTTTCAGGTTTTACGCCAAGAACGAAAAATTCAACCTACGCAAAGCCTATGACAAGATGCTGACGGAGTGCTTTTGCGAGAAAGTCACTGATGATGTCACTGGCGCAGTAAAGATAATTCCAAAGCAATTAGTAAATGGGAATGCCTTTCCTACATACAATCAATTTAAATATTGGTTTGATCAGAACACTGATTCACTCGATATCAAACGTAGGCGAGCATCCGCTAAAATTTACGATAAAGACATGCGTGGGTATATCAGCACTTCCAATGCAGAAGTGTGGGGACCAGGTTCCAGATATCAGATCGATGCCACCATACTGGATTTATACATTGTTTCCCGGCATGACCGCAGCAAGATTATTGGGCGGCCAGTGTTGTACGTCATTATCGATGTATTCAGCCGCATGATCGTTGGCATGTATGTTGGTATTGAAGGGCCATCGTGGGTGACTGCTATGATGGCTCTGGAAAATTGTGTTGCAGACAAACAAGCCTACTGTGCCAAATATGGCATCCACATTGAGCCTGAAGATTGGCCTTGTCATCATCTGCCAGCTAAATTGCTGGGTGACCGGGGAGAAATAGCCAGCAAGATCATCGACACTCTTAGCAATAATTTCAGGGTAGAGGTCGAAAATACTGCTCCCTACCGCGCTGACTGGAAAGGGATAGTCGAACAACAATTCAAACTCTTGCCTGCGCATTTCAAACCGTTTGTCGAAGGTTATATTCAATCGGACTTCAGAGCACGTGGCGGTCATGATTATCGCCTGGATGCAGAGCTTGACCTTGATCAAATCACCAAAATTCTGATTCATTGTGTACTCACAAACAACAACAAGCATCAGTTGCTTAACTATGACAAGGATCATGATTTAAGCAAAGCCAACATCCCCGCTGTCCCGCTTGATTTGTGGAACTGGGGTATCAAGCACAAGAGTGGATATTTAAGGACATATCCTGCTGATGAGGTGAAATTCAGTCTATTAGTTACGGGTAATGCGTCCGTGACTAAACAGGGAATTTACTTCAAGAAAGAGTATTACACCTGTCCACTTGCAATGCAGGAAAGATGGTTTGATCAGGCAAGGCAAAACAAGCGCTGGTCAGTTGAAGTCAAGTATGACCCAAGGAACATGGATGCCATCTATTTCAAAAATCCTAATGAAACCAACCTGATTGAAGTGTGTACCAAAACCCCGCGTAGCCGAGCCTATCTTGGACTCTCTGAATGGGAAATCGGACAGGCTCAGCTTGCTAAGCAGCAAGTGGAAGAGGCCCATAAACCTGTTGAACACATGGGAGATTTAAAGCTACAGGTAGAAATTGAAAAAATCGCAGCTGAGGCCAAAGCGCTGAAGCCTAAGGTGATTACTGAAAGCAATCTAGCCAGAACGCGTGGAATACGGGAAAACCGCAAGGTCGATCAAGCCATTATACAAGCCAAGGAAGCCTTTAAATTTGGTCCTGAAGCAGACAATCACGGAAAACCAATTCCCCAAAATATCGTGCCATTCAAGCAATCCGACGAAGACTATTCTGAACCGGATCTTTTAGACATTCTTGGACAGGAAGATAGCAACAATGAATGATCAACATCCAAACACCTTACCTGAATATGCTAAAAATCCTTTCATCTCATGTTTACCCGGCATTCGTTCCAGGCATGAAATAGCTCACGCTCTGGTAAACAGGCCACATTTTGAGGAAAGTGAAAGGCGATATCCCTCTCACATCCGTAAGCACTGTATCGTTAGGCTCATAAAATACTATGAACCACTGGCAAGGCAAATTCAGTTATATGAACGCTTCGATTTAATACTCAAGCTTGGGTACACCGGTCGAGATCCTTCAGAAACGAACTATATTCACCAACTGCAAAATAGCCATGAGCGTAACAAACAGGGTTCATTGGATGCGCCACCCAAGCATATGTTTGAAAACTATGCGCAAAGTTTTGCGCTGCTTGGGACATCAGGCGGCAGTAAGACGCGTACTTTAGAACGTATTCTGCGATGCTATCCACAAATCGTAAGACATGAAACACCTTACCATTTGACTCAAATTGTTTGGATTCGATTGGATTGCCCGTCTAAAAAAGGCACCTCTCAACTTTGCCAAAACTTTTTCTATTCTGTGGATCGTCTACTAGGCACCAACTACGAAGCAAAGTACGCGGGGAAAGGTCAGAATGATTATAAAATGCTAATCAACATGGCTCATGTGGCGAATTTGCATGCAATAGGTTGTTTAGTGATAGATGAGGTGCAATTTTTAATTCTGAATCAGGACAAGGCTGAAGAGACCCTGGCATTCTTAGTCACCCTGGTGAATACCATTGGCATCCCTGTGATTTTGGTAGGTACCAACTCAGCGATTCCACTTATCCAAAAAAACTTCAAGGAAGCTCGTAGAGCAATAGGCCTTGGCAATACTGTCTGGGATGCTTACGAGAACAATGCTGTCTGGCAGAGTTTAGTTGAAAAGCTCTGGAAATATCAGTGGCTGAATACTTATACACCCTTAACCAAAGAACTCTCAGATACGATTTATTACTACACCCAGGGTGTGATCGATATCTTGATTAAGCTTTTTATCCTGATTCAGATACGTTTGATTTCAGTACATGAGCAACGTAAGGGTGAAGAAATCATTACGCCAGGACTGATCCAACAGGTCGCTAATGAAAACCTGAAGTTAGTTGAGCCAATGTTGAATGCGCTTCGTAACAAGGATATGAAAGCGCTTGCACGCTATGATGACTTGTTACCGTTTCAATCTCATTTCGACAAAATTGTTAAAGAAGCCCTCGATAGCCATAGCGTCACTGACTGGGTACCTGCAAAACCTGTTCCGTTACATGATGCGCAAGATGATGTGAATGCCCAGCTGACCCTATCATTGAAATTAATGGGTATCGCAGAGGATGTGATCAAACTAATAGTAGAAAAAGTTCTATCTGAAAACCCGAACGGCGACATGCTCACCTTGATGGCTGCGGTGATCAGTGAGCTGAAAAAGACTAAAACGGGTAAAAAACAGTCTGCAAGCAGACTGAAATTGGTTGCTGCCAATGAAGATATAAACGACCTTCGGTTGATTGTGAAAAGGGAAGGCTCAGAAACTCCTTATCAAAAGCTCTTAGCGGCAGGAATGATTAGATTTCCCGTCGAGGAAAGATTTGCATAATGCTGCCTTACTTTCCAAACATATATCCAGGGGAGCTGCTATACAGCGTGCTTGCACGTTATGTAAAACATACAGCTTTACCACCAGATACCTTAGTGAATAATGAGTTGTTTGGCAAAAGATATGCAATCCCATCTTTTGACCTTCCATTCGGGCTGGCTCAATTAGCGTTGTTGATACCTAACAAGCATTACACAATCGCCAAAAGGTTACTTGAACAGCTCACACTGTTTAAATACCTCATCAGATTTGCACTACCGCATGTCGCTAAGCAAGCTACTCGTTCAGTTCTAAAGGGTGTAGTAACGGACTGGTATTTAAGATTGGGTATGGCGACATTCAAAGTGAATCGTGTCACCCGGTTAAGATTTTGTCCAGCCTGTAACTTAGACATGCTGAAAGCATACGGTGAACTTTACTGGAAGC
The DNA here is from genome assembly GCA_936943315.1 of uncultured Methylophilus sp. Taxonomy (GTDB): domain Bacteria; phylum Pseudomonadota; class Gammaproteobacteria; order Burkholderiales; family Methylophilaceae; genus Methylophilus. The sequence continues at coordinate 13,767 of CAKZJM010000337.1, forward strand.
GTGAATTTCAACTTCCTTCCGTGGTGGTTTGCCGGGAACATCATCAGTCTTTATATCAAAGCACCATTGATATCCGGCTTGGTAGTAGGCACGCATATTATGCGGCTGACCCTGAGTATTGCTTAGTCTCGGCTGAAACAAGGTTGGTTAATGACACTGCCAGTCCTTCAGCGTTAAATAAGCTGGTTGGTTTGGCTAATCGAAGTGCCTTAATAATAGATGACAAGCATGCCTGTAAATCACATGGAGAATGGACTAGCTATTACAGACGTAAGCTTGAAGATACTGGATATGCCATTACAGATAGGCATGTAAAACTAAAGCGCCTTTATCAAGCTGTCCAAGACTACTATGCCGAAGTGTTCATGAATGTTCCAGCGTTTTCTGAAATATCGAAATTGAAATGGCTCTCACCTATGGCAAGAAAGCATCGCCATGCATTTCATCCATTGCACCATCTCCTACTGCAAGAGTTTCTGGATAATCAGCCGCAATATTTACCATTTGGGAACGGACCATGGGTTTGCACAAATCCTCTGGCTGAACATGTAGGAAAGCCTTCCATTCAAAAATACAGTGTCCATGCAAATTTTGACCATCATGTTGCCGTATTCGAGTGTAGTTGTGGTTATGTATTTACTCGCTGGTTTAACCATGACTCTGGTGAGGTAGGCCCCAATCGGTTTCAGCACTATGGCCCATTACTTAAACCTAAACTCATTCAATATATTCTTGAAGGATTATCTCTCAGAAACATTTCACAGCTTTTAAAGTTAGATCCTAAAACTGTTGTGAAACTGGCTAATGACTTGGATATTCGCCATCCATGGCAAATGAAACTACAAATTGGCCGTTATTGCCATCAGGCTAAACGGACTAATATCGAAGTCACTAATGAAGAAAATCTGAAAAACACAATCTCTGCCAAACTTGATTGGGACAAGATCGATAAAGACCTAAAACAAGCTGTTGTAAATGAAGTCAGACGCATTCGTAAAATTGCGCCACCAATCAAAGTCACGCTTGCAGTCATTGAGCGTGGATTGCAAAGACCACATTGGATAGGTAGACGTAAACACAAATTACCCCTGACTACTAAATACCTGAGCGCTGCAATTGAATCTCATGCCGAATTCAGATTCAGAAGAATGGTTTGGGCAATCAAGCAGCTTCAGCAAAACAGGCAAGCGCTGTTCCCCTCCCATGTAACGAGGCTGGCCGGCATCAGACATGATGCATTCAAGTATGCTCAGCCCAAACTGAGTGCATATTTGCATTGAATGGATGACATCTATGAGAGATATCGTCATTCATGATTTCAACATCAATCAGGAAATTCAGGAGCTTTATTGGATCGTGGGTACTGAATTCAATGATGAGTCGGCGTGCTTCATCAGGCCTGTATTGCGCGGTGTGGAGTCTGGTAGTTTCAATATGTGCCGACAACCCATCGGTATGATGCCGATTCTGACCATAGGCCAGTATTACCAGGAAGGCAGATTGCTACATTTATCGCATAGGGGGAAGCCTGAAACCTGCGTGATTTCTGACCTTGCAGATTATGAGGAAATTACTACAGCTGATATACCAACTTCCCTTTATACATTTCACTCTCAGACGACTGGAATACAGCGCCTGTTCAAATATAGAGTCAATGAACTTGAGATATCAATCCCCACTGTGGAATTAATCAGATATTTGTTTGCACATAATAGAACGATGGCAAACGCCATGATGCGCGATAGCGGTCTGTTGACACTGTATAGACCTATTCACCCCGGCTATTATGATGAATTGCAAATCGACTTTGCTGATGAGATGCCACTGAAAGCGATATCCAATCGGTTTGCGGAAGAGTTTTCTTGGATAGCTGTTGACCCTGCCGGTCGAAAATCCTGGGATAGTGTGTATTCCCATAGCTGTGGCAATGATTACTTGTCCTTCATTCCCCCAAGTATTAAAAATTCCAGATGTGAATTCAGAGCTGTCAGAGATGGCAATCAAATATTGGTCTTAGAAATCTATCTGATGAGTGGCAAGGTTCAGCCATGTAAAAGCTTAACGCTCACACATCCATCTTTGAAACAAACAGTGAAATTTGGGAATAGCACTTTCACACCCGGCACCCATGCCAAAATCGATACTGATCCAGATGAAAACAACCAACCTCAAAAATACGAACTTGAGCATAAGCTTGATACCAATGGCTACGGTACAACTGCGAGCAATAATCCTCAGATACTGAGCAATGGTTTAAAACGAGTCAGTTTTGAAAACAAGATTAAGATTAATCGGCAGCCCTATCTTGAACCAAAAGAGCAATCGCCAAAAGAACCATTTAAGAAATTAGAAAGGCCGAAACCACAAGTAGTCAAAAAGGTAGTTCATGTTTCTGCTGGAGATGTTTCAAGCTATGCCAAACTACCTCCAGTTGAATTTATGTTATTAACTCCAGAGACTGAAACAAATAGCGGCGACTTGGCCTGTGTTGCTGACGTTATCCATAATATGGCTGCGCTCGTACCTGACAGAAATTTCTCTTTATCTTATAGTCGGCTCAAATCAGGTAAGTCATTCTCTACGCATGGCCGTGACCCAAGATTGGCAGCCATTGCTATTGTTGAATCTCCAGTCGAACCGCCTATTTGTATTCTTGATGTCGATCATTCAGGCGGGTACGCACTTTCATTGTTAGCAGTTTCTTTCAGAGAGCAGCTGCCCATGATTGAAATGGAGACAGCAATTAAACAGGTGCTTGATGGTTTAGTAGATAACAATGGTCATTGGAGTCATGAGATAGAGGTGGAACTTCAGAATAAGTGTTCTTTCGATAGATTCCCCAAATTAATCAGTCCAAGGGATAATCAGTCTTTTTCAAGTAAATCCATGTTCAGAGCTTATAAGCTGGCTTTGAAACTCAAATTGTTCCAGCAATAACCTTCATATGCAAAAGTAGTGCATATTTTCCTTATTTCTCAGCGTAATGATTTTTATGACCAAACTCTATTATTGAGTTATTAATGTATAAAATCACCGAATGAAAGTTTAGGACCAAACTCTATTTTTTACGCATTGTAAGCGGGCAACGAAGAATCAAAGACTTATATGGAGTTTATGACCAAACTCTATTTTGATTTATCAGCCTCTTGATTCGAGGCTTTTTTACAATAAAATTGTAATCAATTTTCCCTTATACTGACACCAGGTGCTCATCAGGAAGGCCGTCATGTCCACGTCACAACACAGTTTTATTGGTCGTCAGCCGATTGTTAACAGTCAGCAAGAAATTATTGGCTACGAATTTTTCTTCAAAAATGAAGGCAACGATAGCCATGCGCCTTTTGAAGCAGATATCCAAACCTGTGCAAAAATTCTTTCTACCACCCTCGATGAAATGCAAGAAAGCTGGCTGCTAGGCCAGCAACTGGCTTTTATTTGCGTAGATGCTGTGATGTTACACAGCGAATTTTTAGAACTGATGCCTGCCGAAAAAACCGTGCTGGAAATTTCGCACACCGTTGAAGTGACGCCAGAAGCCATGGCGCGCTGCATCGCACTCAAGCAAAGCAAATTCAAGATAGCGCTGGATAATCCGCAACATTACCCGCAATTCGAGGCGCTGATTCCGTATGCAGATTACATTAAACTGGATATGACTGAGGTGGATCCTACGCAAGCGAAGCGCCTATTACAAAAGTATCAAACGCCAGCTTGCAAGGTGATTGCAGAAAATGTAGAGAAAAATGCACAATTCACCAGCTTGCTCGAAGCAGGTTATCAACAATTTCAAGGTTATTTTTATGCCAAACCTGAGAACCTCACCAGCAAGGTCATCAACCCCAGTTTTGACGGCGTGCTGCATCTCCTGAATCTCGTCAGCCAAGACGCAGACAATAAAACCATCGAAAATGGGTTCAAACGCGACACCACCTTGAGCTATAAGCTACTGCGGTACATTAACTCGGTGGGTTTTGGCTTGTCGTGTGAAGTGCAGTCGATTGGGCATGCGCTGACCATTTTAGGCCGTAACCAGCTCTACCGCTGGCTGACCTTGTTGATGGTCACTGCTGGCAATAACAGCAGCTCACCCGCGCTCATGAAAACGTCGATCACGCGTGGCCGCTTGACCGAGCTTTTAGGCGAGCCTTTCTTTGATAAGCGTGACCGTGACAATTTATTTGTCGTAGGTGTGTTTTCATTGCTGGATGTCATGCTTAAGGTGCCTATGGACCAGGCCCTGGAAAAACTGCAATTGCCAGAGCCGATTGTTGAAGCCCTGACCAGAGGTGAAGGCATTTTCGGGCCCTTTCTCAAGCTCACAGAGGCTTGTGAAGATGCCAACCATGCAGAGATCACACAATTGGCCACCCTGCTGCAATTGAACCCCGATAAAGTAAACCAGTGCCATATGGAAGCCTTGGCCTGGACCGAAGCGTTAGGCATTTAAACCGCAAAAAGCCCTCTTGAAAAAATAAAGCGTATTCCCATATTGAAAATACAGATGCTTGTAGTTTGAGGTCTGTGAATCATGTTAATCGCTTAATTTTTAAAAAGGATCAACTTATGCGTACTTATGACTTAACCCCCTTCTATAGAACCGCGATTGGTTTTGACCGTTTGGCCAAGCTGCTCAACGAAAGCCAACGCAGTGAAAATGACATCAGCTATCCTCCTTACAATATTGAACTGGTAGACGAGAACGCCTATAAAATCGTCATGGCTGTGGCCGGTTTCCAGCAGGATGAGCTGGAGATTGAAACCGAACACCAGGCATTGCGCGTCACAGGCCGCAAAGCCAAAAAAGAACAGGAAACCACCTTTTTGCACCGTGGTATTGCCACCCGCGATTTTGAGCATAAATTCCAATTGGCTGACCATGTGAGAGTCACTGGTGCCAATCTCGAAAACGGCTTGTTGACCATTGCCTTATTGCGAGAAGTGCCTGAAGCCCTCAAACCACGCAAAATCCAGATTGGCTCAGCCGCCGAGGCAAACGCCACCTTGATTGAGCAAAAAGCAGCGGCTTAATTGCTGCGTCATAAAAAAGGGCCGAAAGGCCCTTTTTTCATGCACGATATTTTTATGTGCAAGCGAATTATCCCAACGCGTATTAAAATACGCACTTTCAATCACAATTCTCGGAATTCCTCATGGCGCAATATGTGATGTCCATGCTCCGCGTGAGCAAAATCGTGCCGCCCAAACGGCAAATTATCAAAAATATTTCACTGTCGTTTTTCCCCGGCGCCAAAATTGGCCTGTTGGGTCTCAATGGTTCTGGTAAGTCGACTGTGCTGCGCATCATGGCTGGGGCTGATAAGGAATACGAAGGTGAAGTGCAGTGGCAGCCTAACCTTTCTATAGGCTACTTGCCGCAAGAGCCGCAACTTGACCCTGACAAAACCGTGCGTCAGGAAGTGGAAGCCGGGTTAGGTGCCATCATGGAGGCCAAGCAAAAGCTGGAGGAAATCTACGCCGCCTATGCCGAGCCAGATGCTGACTTTGACAAGCTGGCCGAAGAGCAGGCCAAGTACGAAAATATCCTGGCTGCCAGCGGCAGCGATGTTGAACAGCAGCTGGAAATTGCCGCCGATGCGCTGCGCTTACCGCCCTGGGACGCTTTGATTGGACCCTTGTCTGGGGGTGAAAAACGCCGCGTGGCTTTGTGTAAATTGTTGCTGTCCAAGCCAGATATGCTTTTGCTGGACGAGCCCACCAATCACCTGGATGCAGAGTCGGTCGAATGGCTGGAGCAATTCCTGGTACGCTTCCCAGGCACCGTGGTGGCAGTCACGCATGACCGCTACTTTCTGGATAATGCTGCCGAATGGATCCTGGAATTGGACCGCGGCGAAGGCATCCCATGGAAAGGCAACTACTCCAGCTGGCTGGAACAGAAAGAAGACCGCCTGGCCTTGGAGCAGAAACAGGAAGATGCCCACCGCAAAGCCATGAAGCAAGAGCTGGAATGGGTGCGCCAGGGTGCTAAAGCCCGCCAGAGCAAGAGCAAGGCGCGGTTGGCAAGATATGAAGAAATGTCCAGCGTGGAATACCAGCGCCGTAACGAAACCCAGGAAATCTTTATTCCGCCAGGTGAGCGCCTTGGTAACCAGGTGATTGAATTCAACAATGTCTCCAAAGGCTTTGGTGACCGCCTGTTGATTGATAACTTATCGTTCACCATTCCACCGGGCGCGATTGTGGGTGTGATTGGTCCTAACGGTGCCGGTAAATCTACCCTCTTCCGCATGCTGCAAGGCAAAGAGCAGCCGGACAGTGGCGAAATCATCACCGGTCCTACCGTCAAGTTGGCTGCGGTAGACCAGACCCGTGACGGGCTCGATAACGATAAAACCGTGTTTGAAGCAATTTCAGGTGGCTTGGATGTGTTATCCGTCGGCAAATTTGAAATGCCTAGCCGTGCCTATATCGGCCGTTTCAACTTTAAAGGCGGTGACCAGCAGAAAATTGTGGGTCAACTCTCTGGCGGTGAGCGCGGACGTTTGCATCTGGCTAAAACCCTGATTTCTGGCGCCAATGTGCTGCTGCTGGATGAACCGTCAAACGACCTGGATGTGGAAACCTTGCGTGCTCTTGAAGATGCCCTGCTGGAGTTTGCCGGTTGCGTCTTGGTCACTTCGCATGACCGCTGGTTCCTGGACCGCATTGCCACGCACATTCTCGCGGCCGAAGGCGATTCTCAATGGACCTTCTTTAACGGCAATTACCAGGAATACGAAGCCGACAAGAAGAAACGCCTGGGTGAAGAAGGCGCCAAACCGAAACGGATTCGCTACAAACCGATTGCACGTTAAGATAAAGCCCTTGAAAAAGGGCTTTATTTTTAAAGTGTCATGTCTGCGCGATAGAATAGACATCTCTTGGGCATTTAATATGCCCCTTCGCCGACTTGGTATCAGGGATTGTTCACAAGCGATCTTTACCAAGTCTTAACTCTCGGATCGCGATTGAATATTGATGCAAGCCACTAACTTCAACCTGCAAGACTACTTTAAACGTATTGGCTACTCCGGCCAGCCGTCGACAGATATCGAAACACTGCGGGCACTCATGCGCTGCCAGTTATTCAGTGTGCCGTTTGAGAATCTCGACGTACAGGCGGGAAAAGTGGTTTCCATGGTGCCTGAGGAGATTGTCGAAAAGCTGGTTTACCGGCAGCGTGGCGGCTATTGTTACGAGGTGAATGGTCTGTTTGCCATGGCTTTGCAGGCGTTGGGATTTGAGTATCAACTGGTGGCAGCCAGGCCGATGTTTTATCCAGTCAGGCGGCCAAAAACACATATGGCCATTGTGGTGCAGTTAGGCCAGCAAGCGTGGTTGTGTGATCTCGGGTTTGGCAGTTATGGCATACGCGCACCGATGGCATTCTCGCTGCTGGATCAGGAAGTCACACAGGATAGTGACTGCTTTAAGTTGAGCGAGACCAGCGACGGTGTTTTTTTACTTCAGGCTAAGGTTGAACAGCACTGGCAACCGCAGTTCGAGTTTAATTTAAGCCCGTGGGAGTTTATAGATTTCTATCCGGCCAACCATATGAACTCTACGCATCCCGATGCGATTTTTGTGCAGAAGTTGCTGGTCGTGTTACATACGCCCACCGGAAGACATATTCTGTTTGGCAATACCTTGAAAACCATTGCCAATGGGGTCGTCGAAAAACGAATTTTGTCAGCCGAAGAACGCTCCGATAGGCTCAAAACGGTGTTTGGTCTGGCGCCCTCTGAGCAGGGGTGAATGCCTCAACGACGTTAGGTTAGAGGCTATCGTTTGTTCACAAGTTTGCGGATCAGGCGATTGGCATTAATGGCTGCCAGCGTCGCCCCAAACTCGTAGTCGTCAAAACGCGAGGCTTCAATATAAGGCAGGGCAATCAGTTTGCCGTTGACCATACAAATGCGGCATTGATCTTGCCAGACTTCATGTACTTGCGGTTGCAGCGGGTGTTGGCCGGGGTGGGTGTTTTCCATTACTTCTCAATAAAACAAGGTGGGTTTGCTTGATTATCTCCCACTGAAATATTGGCTCAATAGCCTGTTCGGGCTAATCTTGTCAAAAATAGACAGCAAAAAGTTGTGTCAGCGATGATCCGGCAGTCTGGCTTTATGCGGCGTCTTTTTCATGGCCCAATCCCACAGGCCAGCCGGTATCAAACGCATCAGCCGCGCTACGATACCCATTTGCCACGGAATAATGGTAAAACGCTTTTTGGCTGCAATGGCACGTAATGCTTTTTGGGCAAATACATCCGCATCCATTAAAAATGGCATGGGGTAAGTATTGATATCGGTCATTGGCGTGCGGATATAGCCTGGCGCGATGGTGGTGACGCGGATGCCATGCGATTGCATTTCTACGCGCAAGCTTTCCAGGTATGTGATGGCTGCGGCTTTGCTGGCGCTATAAGCGCCGGAGCCCGGCAAGCCACGGATACCGGCGACGCTGGCGATTCCCACCAGTTGTGCAGGCTGGCCGTTAGCTGCAGCGGTTTTCATGCTGGGGATGAACGGCTGGAAGGTGTGCACCAGACCCATGACATTGGTCTCGAACACCGCCTGAAAAGCCGGGATATCTTCGGCAAACTCGGTCAGCGTGCCACGGCTCACGCCCGCATTGCCAATGACAATATGCGGGGTGCCCAGGCGGTTTAAAACGTCGTCGGCCATGGCTTGCATTTGCGTTGCCGCGCGCACATCGACGCAGTAAATGTCACAGGCTGCCTGGTAACGAACGCTTAATTCAGCAGAGAGCGTTTGCAGGGCGGCTTCATTTCTACCGCACAAGACCAATTGTAATTGGGCGCCGTAATGTTCTGCATAGGCTTTAGCCAGCGCGGCGCCAAGTCCGCTCGAGGCACCGGTAATCAATACACGTAGAATATTTGCTGGGTTTTGCGGCATAAAAACATCGCGGTCAATCAATTTTTAATCAGGTAGAATGCCATAAAACCATTTGCGGGGAAACGTAATGAATCTGGAAAAAGTGATTTTTGGCTTTTTTATTATTTTGGCCATGACACTCAATTTTGGTTTTTTTGTGGGCGAGATCGATAATCCGCACCATCACCTGCATTACGAATTATATGTGGCGATTGTGGTGAATCTAATCGCCACAGTGCTCAAATTTGGCGACCGCACCCAGATTGGTGCCATTCATCTCGCCACTAGCCTGGTCGCCGATTTGCAGCTGATTGCCGCCGCCATTATCTGGGTAGCCGCAGGCAGCAAAGGGGCAGACGCTGAAGT
>CAKZJM010000338.1 GCA_936943315.1 uncultured Methylophilus sp.
GCGAAACAGATATTTCAGATGCTTCCCGCCCGATTTCACAAAAAGAAATGGATGCCTGTAAAGAAGGTGGCGTACAGTTTATCGAACTGCCGATTGCTTACGATGCCTTGACTGTGGTCGTGAACGGTAAAAATGACTGGGTAAAACAAATCACTGTCGCAGAGCTGAAAAAAATCTGGGAACCAGGTTCCAAAGTCAAAAGCTGGAAAGAAGTGAACGCGACTTATCCAGACAAAGCTATCAACCTGTACGGCCCAGGCACTGCGTCAGGGACTTTTGACTACTTTACAGAAGCGGTGAACGGTAAAGCCAAATCCAGCCGTACTGATTACACCCCCTCAGAAGATGATAACGTGCTGGTACAAGGCGTGGCTGGTAACGCAGGCGGCATGGCTTACTTTGGTTTAGCTTACTACCTGGAAAACACAGACAAACTGAAAGCTGTACCTGTCGTTGCCAAAGAAGGTGGCAAACCAGTCTTGCCATCCGAAGCCACTGTAATGGACGGTACTTATCAGCCATTGTCCCGCCCGCTGTTTATTTACGTGAATGCCACAGCGGCCGCTTTCAAACCAGAAGTGAAAGCGTTTGTGAATTACTACCTGGAGAATGCGCCTACTCTGGTAAAAGAAGTGAAGTATGTACCACTGCCTAAAGAAGACTATGCTGCGGTGAAAGAGCATTTTAAAGCCATGAAACCTGGCACAGGCTTTAACGGTACTTCTGAAGTCGGCATCAAGATCACCGACTTGTTGTCCCGAATCAAGTAATCATGAAAAAGGGGCAGCGATGCCCCTTTTTTAGTAGCGATTCGGCCTGAACTGCGGATAATCCGCTAAAATTCCCTCCTGATAAATAAACACTATGGCGACTCAAGCAATGCAAGCACCTGCGCAACTGACCATCAGCCCCAGACTGGCGAAGAATATCCGCCGGAATGTGAAAGAACGGATTATTGAACTGATACTGATGTTGGCAGCCCTGGTAGCCGTTGCAACCACCTTTGCCATTGTGGGTGTGCTGTTGTACGAATCCCTGAGTTTCTTTAAAACGGTGTCTGTCGTTGAGTTTTTCACTGACACACAATGGACCCCGCTGTTTGAAGATGCGCACTACGGCATCATGCCACTGGTTTCAGGCACCCTGACCACCTCTGCCATTGCCTTGGCAGTGGCAGTGCCTATCGGCACCGTGTCGGCGATTTTCCTGTCAGAATTTGCTTCACATAAAACCCGCGAAATTATCAAACCCATCCTTGAGTTGCTGGTAGGCGTACCCACCGTGGTATTTGGCTATTTCGCCCTGTTTTTTGTCACCCCAATGCTGCAAACCATTTACCCCGACCTGCCTAGCTTTAACATGCTGGGCGCCGGGATTGTGATGGGCGTCATGATCATCCCTTACATTGCATCAATGTCTGAAGATGCCATGCGTGCCGTGCCCATGAGCATGCGCGAAGGCTCTTACGCCATGGGTGCCACGCGCTTCCAGACCGCCATTAAGGTCGTCACGCCAGCAGCCATCTCAGGCATTGTGGCTGCTTACATTCTGGCAATATCGCGTGCCGTTGGCGAAACCATGGTGGTGGCCATTGCCGCAGGCCAGCAACCTAACCTGACGTTTAATCCGCTAGACAGTGCAGCAACGATTACGGCGTATATCGTACAAGTGGCCATGGGCGACTTGCCACACGGCAGCATCGGTTACCAGAGTATTTTTGCCGCGGGCCTGGTGTTGATGGCCATGACCCTGTCATTCAACATTATCGGCCACTGGGTACGTAAAAAATACCGCGAGAGCTATTAATACTCGCCCTACTCACCGATGGCTAACGATTGTCTCATTACTGACATATAACCACCCTACACTGCCGGTAGCTTGACTACCGGTCAATGGAAATTACACCATGGAACATAAAGCTTCTGTCCTCGAAAATCTGGCCGATGTACGCGCCATGATCAAACGCCACAAGCGCAATGACACGCTGTTTGCGGCGATCGGCCTGCTGTGCCTGATGCTGGGCCTGGTCACCCTGATGTTGCTGTTTTGGCAACTGATTGCTGACGGTTACCCAAAATTCAGCCTCGACTTTCTGACCGAGTTTCCGTCGCGTCGTGCCGGTCGTGCCGGTCTGCTCTCGGCATGGGTAGGTTCAGTCCTGGTGATGGCAGTGACTTTCTTGACGGCGGTGCCAGTCGGTGTGGCCGCAGGGTTATACCTCGAAGAATATGCGCCTAAAAACTGGTTTACCGACCTGATTGAAATCAACGTCGCCAACCTGGCGGGTGTGCCTTCGATTATTTATGGCTTGCTGGCACTTGGCCTGTTTGTCTACATGCTGGACTTCGGCCAGAGTATTTTGACTGCGGGTTTAACGTTAGGCCTGCTGATTCTGCCAATTGTGATCGTGTCCACCCGAGAAGCCATTCGCGCGATCCCGGTCTCTATCCGTGAAGCGGCTTATGGTGTGGGCGCTACCAAATGGCAAGTGGTGTACGACCACGTGTTCAAATATTCTTATGGCGGCATTTTGACCGGGATCATTATCGGTATGGCGCGCGCTCTGGGTGAAACCGCACCTATCATCACCATTGGTGCATTGACGTTTATCGCCTTCTTGCCACCCAGCCCGATCACCACTGAGCCGCCTTTCCTTAACTTCGAATGGCTGTCCTCAGGCTTTACCGTGATGCCGATTCAAATGTTTAACTGGTTGTCCCGTCCTGACCATGCCTTTCATGTCAATGCGGCGGCAACTGGCGCCCTGATTATCGTCGTTACGCTGTTAATGAACGGTGCAGCCATCTGGTTGCGCTACAAAATTCGTAAAAATATTAAATGGTAATGCCACACAAGATTTAGGAAACTCCATGGCCAACGTCACTACTGCAATAAAAGCCGAAGCTCGCGATTTAAACTTCTTCTACAGCAACGGCGCCCGTGCCCTCAAAGGCATCTCCATGCCTTTGTACGAAAACAAGATCACGGCACTGATCGGCCCTTCCGGCTGCGGAAAATCTACCTTCCTGCGCTGCTTTAACCGTATGCATGACCTGTACCCAGGCAACAAATACCAGGGCGAGATCGTCATGCATCCGGACAACACCAATGTACTTGATGCTGGCGTAGACCCGATTGAAGTACGTATGCGCATCAGCATGGTGTTCCAGAAGCCAAACCCGTTTCCAAAGTCCATCTATGAAAACGTGGCTTACGGACTGCGCGTGCGTGGTGAGAACAACAAGCGCATCATGGATGACAAGGTAGAAGAAGCGCTCAAGGGTGCCGCCTTGTGGAACGAGGTCAAAGACCGCCTGCACGACCTGGCATTCAACCTCTCCGGTGGTCAGCAACAACGCTTGTGTATTGCGCGCGCCCTGGCCACCGATCCGGAAATCATGCTGTTTGACGAACCAACTTCCGCGCTGGACCCGATTGCCACTGCCAATATTGAAGAGTTGATGGTAGAACTGCGCAGCAAACTCACTATCCTCGTCGTCACCCACAACATGCAGCAAGCCGCGCGCGTGTCTGACTACACTGCCTACATGTACCTGGGTGAGTTAATTGAGTACGATGACACTGACAAGATCTTCACCAATCCTGGCCGTAAGGAAACCGAAGACTACATTACCGGTAAATTTGGTTAATCACTCCCCTGCTTATAAAAAAACGCCACTGCTTCAGTGGCGTTTTTTTATCGTGTTGCTGCATTAATCCATCATGCTCGGGCTCCAGAAAGCCTGATGCACATAGCTTGCTGTCAGTAGCCTTTGCGTCAACATATCAAGGTCTTCACTGTTAACAGCGGCTGCCAGCAACTCCACCTCAATCTCCACGCAGTCATTGCCAAAGGCATGCATCTGTAAATGCTTGGTCGGATACTGTGCTTCGGCCAACATGCTTTCCAGCAAGGCAAGCGCCTCTTTCTGATGTTCCCTGAGCGCAATGACATAAATCGTAGTCGTCGCCTCTACGCGCAACGTATCAATCGGCTTGCGGTTAATCTGATTGACCACAGGGCGTAACAGCGTATTGGTTGCCAATACAAACAACGTACCCAACACAGCTTCTAATAACAGATCAGCGCCTGCACAGGCGCCCACTGCCGCCGAGCCCCACAGGGTGGCTGCAGTATTGAGGCCACGGACATTGCCTTCTTCGCGCATAATGACCCCAGCGCCCAGAAAACCAATCCCCGAGACCACATAAGCCACCACATGAACAGCACCTTCTTGTCCGGTAAGGCGGTTGGCCATATCCACAAAAATCGCTGCGCCGACTGCCACCAGTACATTGGTGCGCAAGCCTGCCGTGCGTTGCCTATATTGCCGTTCAAAGCCGATCACTGCGCCACACACAAACGCCGCTGTGAGGCTCAGAAATGAGTCGGCAAGTGAGACCAGATTAATATTTTGAAGGGCTTGCAATGTCATGACTGTCCTTGAAAAACGCGGCGGCTATTTGGGTCTGAAGTCACCAGCCAGCATTGTAAAGTAAGGACTCAACCATTCGGTACATACAAATAAAAAAACGCCGTATTCATGGCGTTTTTAAATGATCCGACCACTGAAATTTACTGTCGGCGTATGCCTTCTTCGAGCACAAAGAACTGTGGACTCAATGCCGCCAGCGGCGCTTTGAGTTTCTCGATTTCGGCAGCAGGCGCATGCACTTCCAGCCGGATTAACTTGGACAGTTTAAGCGCTTCGCCGAGTGGCTCGGCCACATTTTCAAGATGGGCCAAAATGCCTTCTGCAGAAGTATAGCCTTCGCGGCAGTGTGCAATATTGCCGCTGAATGAAAACGCATAGTGCATACAGCCTGCTTCGTTGCGTGTTTTTTCGAGAAACTTGGGCCCTAAGGCTTTGAATGCATCCAGATTCTCGGTAGGGACTTCAAAATAAGGCACCAGTGTGCAGCAGGTATCGGTGGTAAACATGTTTGATTCTCCTGAAGATCATGCTTGCATCAGTGCAAGTCTGCCTTCATCTTGGCGGGGGAGCTTGCAGGCGTCAAGCCTCCCGGTGAAAATTCAAGATTTTACTGAGTCATCAGGCAACCGCGGAGGCCGCCAGCGGCATATGCGTGAGCATTAAATGCTCGTAAGCCGCCAGCAGCTTGTTGGCCTGTGCCTCACTGGACCACACCTGTTCTACATAGCGTTTGCCCTGTTTGCCAACACGTTCACGTAACTGATGGTCTATCAGCAGGGTTTGGACCTGTTCGGCAAAATGCACCTCATCATCCTGGGCGATAAGCGCGCCCTGCTCCTGGCGCAAAATAGACGCCGTGCCGAGCTCTGCAATCGCCACCACTGGCGTGGCTTGTGCCATGGCTTCGAGCAACACCAGGCCTTGCGTTTCGCTTTTGGAAGCAAATACGAAAATATCTGCGGCCTGGTAAGCCGCATTCAGGCCCACGGCACGGTCCAAGTATCCAAGGAACATGACATGTGACTGCAAGCCATTATCGCGTGCCATTTTCTTGAGCATGGCTTCAGCCGGGCCTTCACCCGTAATCACCAGCAGCACTTCAGGATGGTCCTGAATCACCAGTGATAACATTTCGAGCAGGAACTGGATATTTTTTTCATGCGCCACGCGTCCGACAAACAGTAATAAGGGACGCTGGGCCGGAATGCCATATTTCTCACGAAACGCGGCGCCATCACCAAGCACGAAGCGAGAAGCATCCAGCCCGGTCGGGATCACTGTGATCGGCGTCGTCACGCCATATTGTTGCAACACATCGCGCATTTGGGCAGAAGGAGACACTACGGTATCCACCTGCTGGCATTGCTTGCGGGAAACACTTTGCGCAATACGCACCGCCCATTTGCGGGGAACCCACGGCAAATAATGATGCATGTAATCTTCAAAAAAGGTGTGGTAGGTTTCCACGGCAGGCACCTGTAAACGCTTGGCGATTTTAAGCCCGGCGTAGTGTGCAATAAACGGGGTATGAATATGCACGAGGTCATAATCGCCAGGGTGCAGGCTATCCACATAGGCCATCAAGGCTGACCATTTCATTAAATAGTCCTCGGGATCGAACACGATTTTGCGCGCATCGATGCGCGTGATCCAGCTTTCATCGGCGGTGAGCGGCTGGGCGTGTTGTGCCGGATATTGCGGTGCGATCAGATGTACAACATGGCCCTGTTCGCGCAAGCTTTCTGCAAAGGTACGGATGCTGGTGGAGACACCATTGACGCGGGGGAAATACACATCTGAAATCATCAAAATTTTCATGCCATGTTCCGTAATGCCGGGTTCCGAGTTAACAATACTGACATAGCTTAACAAGCTTTCGTGATGCTTTTGTGACGAAAAAGGCTTTCACATCAACGTCATACAGTATTCACGTGGCTGTCATGTGGCAAGCGCAAAGTGCGCGCATGTCACTTCGCCACCTGATCATTCTGTCACTCCTGCTGCTGGCCTTGCCCAGTGAAGCGCATGCCTGGGGCTTGTATTCCCATGTCGCCTACACGCATCAATGGCTGCAAGCACTGCCGCTGTTGCCTTTGCCCTGGCTGGGAGTGATGCGTCGATATCCGACCCTGGTCATGGCGGGTGCCTGCCTGCCAGACCTGGCAGTGGTGTCGCGGACGTTTAGCCATAGTCACGGCTGGGGCATGGGCCAGCAGTTATTGCAGACCAAAAATGAACGCCAATTGGCGCTGGGCATCGGCTATAACATCCATCTGCTCACCGACGTGGTGGCCCACCAACATTTTGTGCCAACCTTTGAAGCCAAATGGCAGCATCACAGCGTACTCACGCACGCCGCTGCTGAATGGGCCATGGATGCCTATTTGCATCAGCCTGGCATGCCTGCGCCAGGCAAGCTATTGCGCATACACCGTAAAACGATCGTCGAGACACTATCGCCCGCCTGGCAATGCGAGGCCAATATTGTGCACAAAGCGGTTTCAAGGCTGGCCGGGGCCGATCAGGCCTTGCGCCTGTCGCGCATTCCGCAATACCTGCTACACCGTTACCGCAGGCTGGATAACGAGTTTGAACACAAACTGGCCTATTACCGCGGCCAGGTCACATTGGCGCTGCAAGACCTCCCGCAGCTGATCCATGGCAACTTTCCCTCCTTGCATGCCGAGCATATCAACCTGGGCATGGAGCAACTGGACGACTGGCGCCGGAAATGCCTGCAAGATGCCCGTCTGCGGCCTACGCGCGCCATCAGTGCATTTGAACAGTATCAGCACCAATGGTTTAACCAGCCAGACTGCTAGGGTTTCTGCCAGGTAGTCTTTGCTCGGCGCGGCTGTTCAACCATACGACCAAGCCATCCGCAAATCCATCGCTCATGACAGGCAAACTTGAATCTCTGGGCATTGCCTCCATCTAACGGACATCACCGGGCAATTGCCCGCCACCTGGATAAAAATAATATGCGCCCTCTTCGCTTTTTAATCTTCAGCACCTCGCTGGTGGGTCTTTTGCATTATTACATCGGCGCCCGCCTGCTTAACCAGATGCCCTGGCCAGCAGCGGTCTATTGGTCAGGCTGGGCACTCCTGGCTTTATCTGCATTTTTACAACCCGTCGCCTTGCTGGCACGAGGCTTCCGCAACGCATGGTTAAGGGATACGGTGAGCTGGGTAGCGATGACCGTCATGGGCCTGTTTTCATCGCTGCTGGTCTTCACCGTTTTGCGTGACGTTTTGCTACTGGTTGCGGCGGGCATACATGCCATGCAGCTCATGACCATTGATTTCAACGCGCTGGAAAAGAATAGTGCCTTGCTTGTACTTGCAGCGACCTTGCTGATTACGGTGGCGGGGTTTATTCAGGCACGCAAACTGGCAAAGGTGGTGAATGTGACGGTGCCGCTGCGTAACCTGCCGCAAAGCCTGCATGGCTTCCGTATTGTGCAAATCAGCGATATCCACGTCGGGCCTACCATCAAGCAAGGCTATTTGTCGCGCATTGTGCAGCAGGTCAACTCACTGGAAGCCGACCTGGTGGCCATTACCGGAGACCTGGTCGATGGCCGTGTACACGAATTGTCACAACATACCTTGCCGCTGGCCGGGCTCAACGCACGTCACGGCAGTTTTTTTGTCACCGGCAATCATGAATATTATTCGGGCGCACTCGACTGGATACGCGAACTGGACCGGCTGGGGGTGCGGGTACTGCTCAATGAGCACGTACAACTCACCCATGATGGCGCTACTCTGGTGGTGGCTGGCGTGACAGATTACAGTGCGGGCAGTTTTTACGATGATCACCAGAGTGATCCGCGCGCGGCGATTGCTGGCGCACCCAGTGATGCGCCCAAAATTCTGCTGGCGCATCAACCCCGCAGCGCAGAGGCGGCCGAATCTGCCGGATTTGACTTGCAACTGTCAGGCCATACCCACGGTGGCCAGTTCTGGCCGTGGAAATACTTTGTGCCGCTGCAGCAACCCTATGTGGCAGGCCTGCATAAACTGCAAGACCTATGGGTGTATGTGAGCCGCGGCACCGGTTACTGGGGGCCGCCTATCCGCTTCGGCGCCCCCTCAGAGATTACGTGTTTAACCCTGGTCCCACTTGATTAAGCCATCGTTGTGACTGGGCAACGAAGGCGTTCAGGTCTCATCTGCCAACCGGCGGAAACGGAGATCCGGCACATAGGTCGCCAGGATCAGCAACAAGGCCGCAATCAGGTAAATGGCGCGTAGCGGATAGTCTGTGACAAAACTGGCGGTTCGAGGTTTGTCGGACAGCGTACGGTAAAACGCTTCAGTGTCTGCCCCTTTGAGGTAACTCCCCTTAAACTCACCCGCCAGCGATTTCAAGTAATCTTCTTCCAGTTGCGATAGCATGCGGTCATACTCGGCATACGCCACTGGCGGATCAGGTTCATCCTGGCTTGGGTCAGCATAAGTCACACCTACCGCACCGGCATTATTATTGTCGCTCACAGGCCAATAACCCACCGGTTTATTGGCTGAGTTATAGCGCGGAATCGCTATTTTTTGCGGACCACCTACCCCGATAAAGGTAAAGAACTCGCCAATCTGCACCCCGCTTAAGTCCTGCTTGATCGTCACATTCACGCGCGGCGCTTCATCGCCATCGGTAAAAAACAGCATCTGCGCGGGCTGGTTCAGTGCATCATATACATGTGTCGCTGCATGCACGGCAAAACTCAGGCGGCTGTTACCTTTCCATGCCATGCGCCATTCCAGGTGATCGATGCCGTCGCTGATCACATCCAGGTTTTTGCAGACTTCCAGCGGCGTTTGCAGCATGGCGATATTGTCCGAGGCAAAAATCCCCAGGCTGAAATACGTCCCGCAGGGTGATTTATGCACCAGCTGTTTCATCAAATGCTGGCTATAGGCCAAACGGCTGACCGCCTTCTGGTTCAGGCTTTCATCTTCGGCGTTCATGCTTTGTGAAATATCGGCAATCAGCAAATAATGCTGCACATGCTGCCTGAGCTGGATGTCAGGTTTTACCAATGCCAGTAACAGCAGGACTAAAGCGAGCACATAGCACACCGGCTCATAATGCTGTTTAAACCATGTCATCCACTTCATTATGGCAATCCTATCGGCAGGTTACTCAGTTCCATATGCGACTGGTCCTTGCTGGCCGCCTGCATACCGCGTGCCATCACAGAATGCAGCAAGGCCAGGTTGAATTTGGCGGCCTTGTCCTCTGGTTGCAAGCGCAAGGTTTGTTCATAGGCGATCTTAGCCTGGGTGAACGCATAGCGTGCTTCGTCCTGAAACGTGCCGTCTTCATTGATGGTGCGCACCAAGCCGGACAAAAACAGGTTGTTGCCAATATTAAAATGGATATGCGGTAACTCTTCCGCCGGAGGTGAGAGTTCCAGTGCCTGACCATAGGTTTGCACGGCATGCTTGTAATCGCCATGCTGGCCCTGATCATAAGCCGCGGTAAACTTTTGCAGGTAAGCGCTGCCGCCCTGCTTGATCACGGTACCCGCCTGAATCTGCTGATTCAACGCCTGTAGCGTATGCAGTTGCCAGCCAAAATACACGGCTCCCACGATTCCTGCCACCGTGAGACTGCCCCAAAGCCAATTGGCATGTTTGCGATAGACTGTCATTTAGTACACCTTTATCTGTTTAATCAATACCAGGCCCAGGCCTAGCAATAAAGCCACCACCATCAGGTCTTTAGCGTAATCATGACCAGGAATGATGACGCCATACTGGATCACATTTTTTTCCTTGGCATCAATTTCACGCAAAGCAGATTCCAACGCTGTGGCGTTATCCGCTTCAAACGCCTTGTACTTGATATTCAGTGAATGGAAAAAGCGGTCCAGCGCAATGGCTTCTGGCAAGTGATCATCGTCATAACTGTTGTTGGTAAAAATACTGATGTCATCGGGTTCACGTAACACAATCCAGTACAAATTGAGTTTTTTACCGACCAACTGCTTGCGTATCTGGTACTTCACCCGCGGGCTGAGTTTACCCGCTCCGTCCGACAGCAGCACAATGGCCCGCGAGCCCGTACTGGCAATATTTTCAAACAAGGTCACGGCATTGGTGATGCCTGCGCCAATATTGGTCTGGTTCAGGGCAGGCCCGGTTGCAGCCTGGATGGCGGCATGGATGCCATCACGGTTGGTGGTGATTTTCATGCCATACAAGGCTGAGTTGGTAAACCCCACCACGCCCATCATGTCATCTGGCCGGGAGTCAATAAATGCAGTAATCAGGCGCCTGGCCGCAGCCGACTTGATCTCTGCCGCATGGCCGCCCGTGGTCTGACCGGCAAACGGGTGATCCATACTCACGCTGCGGTCAATCACGAACACGCTTTGCGCCCCTTTACCTACCTTTTGCTCCTGATGGCTATCGCCTTGCGGGCCAGCCAATGCCAGCACCAGGCATAGCAGTAACAAGGCCGTCGCGGCTTTCACCAGCAGGTGGATGCGCTCAGAAAAAGGGTCTTCCGGCACCATCTCCAGCCATGAATAAGCTTGTGCATGGCGGCTTATAAGCAGGAAAGGAACAGCAGCTACGGGCAGTAACAGCAAAAACCACGGGTGTAACCAATGCATTACACTCTCCGTTCACAATCGCGTAACTGGCGCGTCAGGGTCTTGCATTGCTGCATATATTCGCCCGCGTCCGGCAACTGACCACCATACAACACGGCATTGGCTTGTGCGAAAAAAGCGTCTATCTGCGATTGCAGAGAGTGAAAGACTGGCTGCCTCGCCACAAATTCCGGCACATGGCTGGACAGCATCTGCTGCCCAAATGACGCATTAAAGGCTTGCTGCACCAGCAGGGCAGCCTGTTTCTGGCCATCGGCCGTGGCTGGTAACCGCTTGAGCTGGCGGTAAGCGCGTGCAAAATGGCCATTCATCATGGGTAGCCAACCCCAATCGGCATTGCGGTACAGCAACACCAGGCTGCCCAGCAAAGCCAGCAACAGGCTCACGCCCAGCGCGCGCTGCACCATTTGGGTAGGCTGCAAGGTGGGCGGATATTGTGCAATGACAGTGGGTTTGGCTGGTTGCAAACGATCCGGCAATTGCGCCATGAGCCAGAACCGCCACGCCGGTAATTCGACCACGGCTCCGCTATTAAACGCAATACGTTCGGCCGGTAATTGCAATTGCACGGGCTTACCCGGGCTGGCAAATACCTGGTAGTCGAATACCAGGGTATAAATATTTCTGCCAGATTCAGCCTCACTGCTCACCTGCCATTGCCAAAATTCGATGCCCTGACGCTGCAAACCTTTTAGCGGCAAGCTGTTTTCATTAAGCTGCGCCTGCGCTGGAAAGCCGTATGGTGCGCTGCAGCACGTCGCCCAACTGTATCCCGGCATAGCTGACCGGGTTGCGTATACTCAATACTTTGACATCCATACCCTTTGCTTCCACAGCAGTGGTGGGAGCAGGTGTCTCGGCAAATGCTGGCATGGCAATCAGGCAAACGGCCAGCCACCCAAAAAGATTCTGTTTCATCACGATACTTTCGGTTTCACCATAAAACTTTAGTGAATAAGTTGTTCAAAATAATCCGACAGCAACGCCGCTTCGAACTGACCGGCCACATACAGCGGACGGATATCAAAACGCGCAAACAGCTGATCCAGGGCCTGCTTGCGTTGCTCAAATTGCTCGGCAAACTGTGCTCGGATGGCCTGGCGGAAGAAAATGGTTTTTTGCAGGCCGGTTTCAGGGTCTTGCAAATTGCCGAATCCGAAACGCGGCAACCGTAGATATTCTTGCGGGTCCCACAGCACCACCGGGATCACCTGGTGGCTGGACATGCCATTCAGCCCACGCTCGATCAGGGACAAGGGCAAGTGAAAGTCTGAGATCCAGAACACCAACCCTTTCTGCTGACCAAGCCAGCCAGTGGCTTCTGTAATGCCTTGGCCATCTTTGTGTGTATTATGAAACGCGGTCAACTGGGCAATGGTGGCAAATGACTGGTGTGCGTGGTGGCCTGGCGCCTGGCTCAAATGTGCAATCACGGCATGGTCATAACACACCATCCCAAACAAGTCGCTATTTTCATGGGCTGAACAGGCGATGGAAGCAGCGACACGTTGCACGGTTTCCAGCTTGCTCGCCTGCCCCTGAAACTGCATGGAGCTCGATAAATCACACACGGCATAGAGCGGCGTTGACGCTTCCTGCTTAAATACCCTGACCTGTATCTGCTCATAAGGGTCACGCAAGGTTTGACGCAAGTCCAGGCGCCTGGCGTCTGGGTAATCTACCAACGACACATGTTTGCTGAACTCGTCGCCCGGCCCGCGCTGTATGCCTAAATGCTCACCGGCATGCACACTGGCAGAGCGCCAGGGCACCTGGTAAAAAAATGGCTGGGCATTGGCGGGAATCATGCTGCTTTTGCCCGTGATGGCACACTGACTGTGGCCAGAATCTGATTGGTGAGCTCGCGTGACAATGCCGTACGGCGGCTCTCGAACATCGGATTCAGCACCAGGCGGTGCGCGATAATCTCGTGGAACACGGCATGGATATCTTCCGGGTACAAGCTGTCACGCTCCATCAGCCAGGCGTGTACACGCGCCGCTTTAAGCAACATCCCCATTCCGCGCGGGCTGGCACCGGTGTGGATCAGGCGGTTGACATCCACGCTGTCGAGCTGAATACCAAACGCCGCCGGAGATTGCGTGGCCTGCCATAAATCCAGCGCATAATCTTCCAGCACGTCACTGGCGCTGATATGGCTTTGCAAGACATCGGAGAAAGCATTGAGCTGGTCATAAGCCAATACCCCGCTCTGAACCTGCTGGGTCAGGCGCTCGGCATGCTGAAACTTCACATCAAACATCAGTGCTTTTCGCAGGGCGCGATCGTCAGGAATCTCAATCGGGATTTCCATCATAAAACGGTCTCTTGCCGCCGATGGAATTTCAAAGGTTTCATTTTTCTCGACCTGGTTACGGTCAGCGAATACCAGCATATGCGGCAAGCGGTATTCTTTTTTGAAGGCATTTACATGACGCTCTGCCATGACGCGCAGCATCAGCGCATGTACTTGCGGGCGGGCACGGTTGATCTCGTTAAAGAAAAATACTGAGAGTTGTTCACCCGCCCTGAGTAAAGGGCCTTCTTCGACTTTAGGACGGCCATCTTCACCCAAAAAGGTATGATAAATCAGGTCGTTAGGCATCAAGTCTACCGTGCCTTCAATACGCTCATACGCCCCGCCGAGACCACGGGCAATGGATTGCAGCAAGGTAGTTTTACCCACGCCGACACCACCTTCGAGCAACACATGGCCGCGGGCAAAAATCGCGATATTAATAGCGCGTATGGCCTTATCCTGGCCAACAACGACCTTTTTCACTTCATTCTCAAGCGTGAGCGCATGGGCGCGCCAATCCGCCAGTTGTGTTGCGATGGAGACAGATGTCATGGTAATCCCTTGTTTACAAATTCAGCCGGGGCTATGATGCCAACATAGCCGTTGGAAAATAGTGTGACATCCACTGCTTGCATGTTGCGGGTTGCATTTTGTTTGAAGCCACGCTAATATGCAGACAGGTCTGTTCACTTATTTCTAGTCTAATGCAGCCATTGAAAAAAAAGCAAGCGGATTTTTAGGGGTAATTGGCGTGAATCTATTAACAATCGTGAATCAGACCAGACAGCGATACAGCCGCGTATGCAAGGCTTATGCCGCGCATGGCTTATGGAAACTGGGGTTTAAACAATGGGGCAGGCATGCGCCTTTTTACAGGCTGCATGATGAATTGCTCGGCTGGAATATGCGCCGGATTCAACAAACGGGTGCGAGTGCTCTCAATGTGCAGGATATTTCCACCATCCGCCAGATGCTGGAAACTGCGCAACAGCGGTCAAGCGTCGCCTTGTCCCCTAGCCTGCTCGACCAGTGGTTTTTTCTGGCGGTGGGCGCCATTCAGGTGCAGGCGCAAACCGGGAGCAGCAAATCCTGGCAATTGTTTGACCAATCTGTGCATAGCCAGTTGGCGTCACCCGGGGGTTACCGCTCGCTGTCTTTTGGCTTGCTGGTGAGTTTATGTGTGATGTGGATGGCTTTTGCCCCAGTGAAACAAAAAACATTACAACCTGAGCTGACGCCGCTGGAAAGCCCGGTCAGTCAGCCGGTAGGCACTGCGGATCCGGTCACGTTGAGTCTGCTCAACCTGGCCTACCAGAAAATGCAGAATGGCAGTTGCCAGCTGCCGCAAGCGGCCATGCTGCCAGAAGTACAGCGTCGCGCCTTCATCTTGTTTGTGACTGAAGGCAGGGTCGATACAGACCAGGTAGAACCTTTACGGCAAGCGCTCGGTTACGTCAGTTGCCTGTATCCGCAAGACTTGATGCGGCCACAAGGCAGGGATCGACTGCCTAGAGAATAAACGCATAAGTACAAACCAAAGATCGGGAAACCCTTGAAGCGGGATAAAAGGATAAGCAATGAACATGCGAGATAAAATACTGAATATAGCAAGCAGCCTGTTTGACAGCAGAGGAATACAGGCCTCGGGCGTAGACACCATCATTTTTGAGGCTGGTGTTGCCAAAGCCACCTTGTATAAACATTTTCCTAGCAAAAACCAGCTGATCACCGCCTACCTGCGTGACAAGTCTGATAAGTTTTATGCCTGGCTCAATGCGCAACTGGCTTCCAAAAAAGCAGAATCACAAGAACTGTTGTTATTGCTGTGCGAACTCATGGAGCAATGGATCAGCCAGCCTGAATTCCGCGGCCTGCCTTTTCATATTGCTGCGGTAGAATTTCCCGAGGCAGAGCACCCGATTAACCAGTACTCAGTCGTCCTGTCGGCTGAATTGCAAGGTTATTTGTGCCAGATTGCCCGGCATGCGGGCGCCAAAGACCCTGAAGCGCTTGGTCAGCAACTCACCATTCTGTTTGAAGGTGCCGCGCTGGTTGAACGCCTGACACCCAACACGGGTGCAGCAGCCCGTGCCAAACAAGCCGCCATCACACTGGTGCGCAACGCGCTCTAATCTCTGGGGCTGCCTTATACAGAGGCAGCCCGTCTTGCTTTTACCACTTCATCACGGCGCATAACATCGCTGGTAAATAATCCAGCGCAACCCGTTGCAAGACTATGGTGGCCGCATTCAATCGCTCAGACCCACTCACAGCCCAGCACTATCATCCCGATGGTGATCACCTGCACGGACAGCTCAGCTGCTGGCCGCAAGTGTTTTCCTCACGCACGGATACAAACCGTTGCAGTGATTGCTACGGCTGACGATAGCCTTTCAGCAGTCATTTCCCTGCCATCAAAAGACGCATTGAAGTCCCTTCATCGCAATCATCCAAAAAAACCCATGGCTTGCTGTAATGCACTTATCATTAAAAGCCGCTGCTCTGCTGTATTTTCTTGAGACTTTTCCCATTGACTCCTGCTTGAGATTTATTAATTATACCAATTGGTAAAAAATATATTGACAACATGCTGACACTGCATTTACTATTTATATACCGATTGGTATTAAATACAAGTACATCTTTATGAAGGAGTTTTATATGAGCAGTTCACAACAACGTATTGCATTGATTACAGGTGCTAACCGCGGCATTGGTTTTGAAACAGCCAAAAAGCTGGCTGAACAAGGGATCAAGGTCATCATAGGTGTGCGCGATGAGCATAAAGGTGAGCAGGCAGTCGCCGCATTAAAAGCATTGGGCGCAGAAGCCGACTTTGTCGTCTACGATGCCAGCCAGGCGGACGCAGCGCAAAAGGTAGCCGAGACGCTAGAATCGCGCTACGGAAAACTGGACATCCTGGTTAACAATGCCGGGATCCTGAAAGAAGAGCTGATTGGCCAGAATAATACGTTGACCGTGGACCAAGAGACGCTCAAGACCACTTTCGAAGCCAACTTCTTCGCCGTCATTGCCCTGACTCAAGCGTTGCTGCCCTTGCTGCAACGCTCCCCTGCCGGACGCATTGTCAATCTGTCCAGCATTTTAGGCTCGCAAACTTTGCATAGCACCTCGAACTCACCGATTGAAGTTGCTAAAGGCCTGGCGTATAACGCCTCAAAATCTGCCCTGAATATGTTTACCATCCATCTGGCACATGCGCTGAAAGACACCTCAATCAAAGTCAATTCTGCAAATCCAGGCTGGGTAAAAACCGAGTTGGGTGGACCGCACGCGCCGATGGAACTCAGTGATAGCTGGAAAACCTCGGTCAGACTGGCCACATTGGATGAACAAGGCCCAACAGGCGGTTATTTCCACGAAGACCAAACCTTGCCATGGTAAACAGCACGAACAAGCGCGTGGCGCTTAAGCGCAAGCTTTTGTTTGCGATGCTGATGTCTCTGGTCACTGTGAATATTGTGAGTTTGTCTATTCTGTTTATGCAGCATGTGCCCATGGACCGCTTGTTAGAAAAGTGGCTCACCAGCATCACAGTCGCCTGGCCTATCGTGTTTATCAGCATCCTGCTTATTGCACCCTCCTTGTTACGATTAACCGAGCGGTTAATCAAGGATACCACTTAGTCATAGCCCTGAATTCAGGGCTATTCTTTTTGGTCGTCCCCCTTGCTTCATGTATGGTTGATTGAGTTTTACTCACTTTCTATCTA
The DNA here is from genome assembly GCA_936943315.1 of uncultured Methylophilus sp. Taxonomy (GTDB): domain Bacteria; phylum Pseudomonadota; class Gammaproteobacteria; order Burkholderiales; family Methylophilaceae; genus Methylophilus. The sequence goes on from CAKZJM010000338.1 coordinate 17,094, forward strand.
GTTACGGTTTGCCTACTTACTATCTTTCCAGTTGCTATATTTCCATAATTATGGAAATATAGTTATATGGAGATTAAACACGCAGTGACTTTACTCGCTTCTTTGGCGCAGGAAGCACGACTGGAGATATTCCGGTGTCTGGTTCAAGCAGGCCCTGACGGCCTCGCTGCCGGGATCATTTCGCAGACATTACAGATCCCAAGTAGCACTTTATCCTTTCACCTGAAAGAACTGAGTCATGCCGGTTTGATCAGCGCCAGGCAAGAAAGCCGGTTTATTTATTATTCAGCCAACTATGACAGCATGAATGCGCTACTGGCGTATCTCACCGAAAATTGCTGCGCCGGTGAATCCCCTTGCTGCCCAGATGTGCAGTGCCAAGTCACACCCATCAAGGAATAATCCATGTCCTCAACAAAAAAGATCAGTCATTTTGAGCGCAACCTGACGTGGTGGGTCTTGGGGTGTATTGTCACGGGTGTTCTACTGGGCAAACTCAGCCCTGTCATGTTTCACAGCATTGGGGAACTCAAACTGGCCGAGGTGAACCTGCCTGTGGCCTTGCTCATTTGGGTGATGATTATCCCCATGCTGATCAAGGTAGACTTTGGAGCCATGCGTGAAGTATTCGCTCATGCCAAAGGGATTGCTGTCACGCTGGGAATCAACTGGCTGATCAAACCTTTTTCGATGGCTTTGCTGGCCTGGTTATTTATCCGGCATCTTTTTGCCGCATGGTTGCCCGCAGAACAGATCGACAGCTACATTGCTGGGCTGATCTTACTGGCGGCGGCGCCCTGCACGGCCATGGTGTTTGTCTGGAGTAATTTGTGCGACGGTGAACCCAGGTTTACCCTGTCTCAAGTTGCCATCAACGACACCATCATGCTGTTTGCCTTTGCCCCGATTGTAGCCCTCCTGCTTGGTCTCTCCAGCATTGTGGTGCCGTGGCAAACGCTGCTCACTTCGGTCTTGATTTTTATCATCGTGCCCGTGCTGTTGAGCCAAGGGTTGCGCCGATACTTGTTGGCGCAAGGGCAGGCAAGTTTTGATAACGCACAGAAACGCATACAACCATTTTCAATGGCTGCTTTGCTGTTGACGCTGGTATTGCTGTTCGCATTTCAGGGTGAGCAAATCCTGAGCCAGCCCGTCGTGATTGCACTGCTGGCCGTGCCCATCCTCATACAGGTCTATTTCAATGCATTACTGGCTTACTGGCTCAACAAGCAGTTCAAGGTCGCACATTGTGTCGCCGGGCCTTCAGCACTGATTGGCGCCTCCAATTTTTTTGAGCTGGCTGTGGCAACGGCCATTGCGCTGTTCGGCTTTGAGTCAGGTGCCGCATTGGCAACCGTTGTCGGCGTGCTGATTGAAGTGCCGGTGATGTTGTCGATTGTGGCCATCGTCAATCGTTCACGCTCATGGTATGAAAGTTAACGCAGATGAATATCTTGTTTTTGTGTACCGGTAACTCGTGTCGCTCAATTATTGCCGAAGCGACGTTTAATCACCTGGCCCCAGCGCACATGCGAGCCATGAGTGCTGGCAGCCAGCCCACAGGCGAAGTCCATCCACGCTCTCTTGCGCTGTTACGGTCAAAGAATATTTCGACTGAAGGTTATTACAGCAAATCCTGGAATGCGCTGCCGTTCACGCCGGATATTGTCATCACTGTGTGCGGAAATGCGGCAGGTGAAACGTGTCCAGCCTATTTAGGCGCTGTGATGCGTGCGCATTGGGGCGTGGCTGATCCGGCCAAAGCGACAGGCAGCGAAGCGCAAATACAAGCCAGCTTTGAGCAGGCCTATCGTCTGCTCAGGGCGCGCATTGAAGCTTTTTTAGCGTTAGATGAAAAACGATTGAATGGCCGGGAGGCGCTGCAAGCGAGCTTGCACGCAATTGGTCAGATTGAATAAGCGTCATTAGAAAGACGCTAGTACATCAGAACGGCTTGCGCGGCTCGAGGTGACGGAAAATAATACGGCCTTTATCCATGTCGTAAGGCGACATTTCAATGGTGATTTTATCACCGGCCAGAATGCGGATTTTGTGTTTACGCATTTTACCACCCGTATAAGCGATCAATTCATGACCATTATCCAGCTTTACGCGGTAGCGTGAGTCAGGCAGGATCTCAGTGACTGCCCCTTGCATTTCAATTAACTCTTCTTTTGCCATTCAGTATCCTTTTACAATAAAAAAGCCCGGAATTTCCGGGCTTTTTCCGGTGGATTGCTTAAGCAACCCCGCGGACAAATATTGAATTATTCAATGATTTGAATATTTGAAGCTTGTTTACCTTTAGGGCCAGTAGCCACTTCAAAGCTCACGCGTTGGTTTTCTTTCAAAGTTTTGAAACCTGCAGATTGGATTGCAGAGAAATGTGCAAACAAATCTTCGCCGCCGTTATCCGGAGTGATAAAACCAAAACCTTTAGAATCGTTAAACCATTTAACAGAACCTGTCACCATAATAAATCCTTGAATAAAAAATTAAATGCGGGTATTACCCATAAAAACGAGGATCAAGATGGCGAGAAGTAACGATAGAACCAAAAGATAGAACCGGAGAACCAACAACACTACTTGAACTTCGTGAGTCGACACTATGCACGTAATATTGAATATTAGCAACAAGTATTTAATGGTAAGAAAAAAATCAGCTAAATCAGAGGCTTGCGCGCCACCATCCTCAGACTTTTTACCAAGTTTGGGGCATTTCAGTGACTAAATGCTCCATAAATACTCTCACCTTATTCGTCATCGCGTGTTTATCGCGCAGGCAGGCATAAAATTCCAGCGATAAATGCTCTTTTGATTTGCCGCTGGCAGATTCAAATAAAGGCACCAACCTGCCCGTGTGAACGTCGTCATTGGCCACAAAAGCAGCCAGCCGAACGATCCCCGCCCCGGCGACTGCCAACTGCCATAAGGAGTCGATATCATTGCAGACAATGCTGGGCTTTATTTCAGGCTCATACAACTCGCCATGGCGGTCAAACGTCCAATTTAACAGGCGGCCATCTACCGGCACACGAAACATCAGGCAATCATGCTCTGACAATTCCGCAGGGTCTCTTGGAACGCCTTTACGCTGCAAATAGTCAGGCGAAGCACAAAACAAGACAGGGACGCTGGCGATTTTACGTGCGACCAACCCAGGCTCCAGTTGTTGCTTGAAACGGATGCTGATATCAATATCTTCTGTGACATGATCGAGGCTGCTATCAGAAAGTACCAATTCGAGTGTCACGCGTGGATAGCTGCGCGTAAAGGCGGGAATCATCGGCATGAGCACATGACGGCCAAAAGCCACCGATGAGCCTACCCGCAACCGCCCCTGGGGTTGCCCGTGAAACTCAGTAATTGCCGATTGCGCCTGCGCCAGTGATTCGACAATGCTTTTCACCTCAGCATAATACAACTCCCCGCTTTCTGTCATGGCCAGCTTACGCGTGGTGCGCACCAACAAACGTGTGCCTAATGACTTTTCGAGCCGTTGTATGTTTTGGCTGGCAGCGGCCGCAGTGATGCCTTGCAACCTCGCACCGGCGGCAATACTCCCGGCTTGAACCGCTTTGACAAAACTTTCTATGCTTCTGAGTGTATCCATTTTCTATCGAATAAAGGTAATCAGTCAATAGTTTATCTTTATATTGATTCAATATTCAAGCGTCTACACAACAACCATCAAGGGTTTTATAGTGTGGTAACACTGATTGGAGAACCTTATGAATCAACTTTACTATTTCCGTAAATTGCCTCAAAAATATACGCCGTATGTATTCGCTTTTTTCATGGCGGGGATCATGGCTTTTTTAATGTCTATGGTGATTGTTGCCGCCAACAGCGGTTTACATACCGGTTACCTGGTACGTGTATTACATGCTTATTCGCATTCTGTTGCGTGTTAATCGTACGGCCAGTGGTGATGCACCTGGTGGCAAGGCTGGTAGACATACATTAGCGCAACCACCAAACAAAAACGGATGCATGAGCATCCGCTTTTGTTTATAAATCTAGATTAAACTAACTCTGTGCGTGCTTAAAACACCAGCGCGTAGGACATGACAATCAAATAACCTACCGCGGCCCCGGCCAGCACATCGCTAGGATAATGTAGCCCTAACACCACTCGGGAGATCCCCACCAGGACCACAAACGGGTAGACGATAGGAAACAATTGCGGGTAATAATGCACCGCTACCATGCCAAAGGCGACTGCATGCAAGGTATGGCCAGAGGGAAAACTGAAGTAATCCAAAGGCGTGCCACTCAAGAGCACATCCTGACGAACCTGGAATGGTCTTGGTCGGCTGGTCCGATGTTTTAACCATTTATAAACCAATGTACCTGTGAGGCCGGCAGTTAACATATGCAGACATACATAGAGGCCATGCTGCCCTTGTGTGACTGCGATGACCAGCATTAACAGGTACCAGAACATGCCATCACCCATGCGTGAAATGGCGCGGAAGAAATGCCTGATCAGGCGATATTGCCCGGTATGGCTCACTTTGACACACAGCCGACTGTCTACCGACTGCACCCATCCCAGTGTTTGTTGTAGTTTCAGCATCGCAAGTCCTTTCCGGGGAACACCCCGACTTATGCTTTTTGGGTAAGCATAGTGTGACTGTGATGCTTGAAACTATCGTGAAGGATTGATGAAGTTAATATGACGTGAGCTTATTTCCACAGCACACGGTAAACGAAGCCCGGAAACGAAAGCACGAGGAATACGCACAAGGTGATGCTGTAATACTCCCAGCCTTGCGGCCAGACTTGCCCCATGACGAAACGCTCGACCAGATAGGCGATCCCGAGTGTGATGAAATACGCAGGGAGCAACACCACAAAGCGCTGCCATAGCTGGCTGACCGAGCCTACCAAACCCAGCCATTTATCAGAAACCCAGCCAAGGTTAGCCATAAACAGCATGAGCAAAAGAAACAGTAATTTGGTTGCCATGATGACTTATTGCAGACTGATCAACAAACTGTGCCCACAGACACTCAACAGGATTTCCGGGAACAATCCCAGGCCCAGCAAAGCCAGTGTCTGCACACTCAGGACAAAACGCATATCCAGTGGCGCAGTGAGCGGTGTATGGTCTTCCGCTGCATCAAAATACATTTTGCGCACAATGTTGAGGTAGTAAAACGCACCCACGGTAGCCATCAATACCGCCAGCACTACTTGCCAGGTGAATCCCGCCTGCCAGGCCGCTTGCAGCACGGTAAACTTGGCATAAAACCCTACCGTCGGCGGGATCCCGGCCATGCTGAACATCACGATCAGCATCAGAAAGGCCGCCCATGGATTTTTCTGATTCAACCCTTTGAGATCGTCAATTTGGTCTGCTTCAAAGCCCTG
>CAKZJM010000339.1 GCA_936943315.1 uncultured Methylophilus sp.
CTGAACTTTCAATATCCAACGCAGCCAATGCGCCATGACTGGTATCTTTCAAATCAATCAGAGGAACGCCCGCCGCTAACACCAATCGCGCCTCTGCGACAGAATTGACACTGACCAATACTTGCATCGCCCGACTCATGCCTGCTGCAAACCGCTTTGTTGCGCAAGATGATTATTCACGCAATCAACCAGCCATTGCCAGGCCTCAAGCTCGCGTGGCCCGGCAGTTTTATCAATGGCAATTTGCAGGTATTGCATTTCCTGCGTGATTTTTTCAACAGGTAACCGTTGCAAACGGCTGACCAAGACTGCCAGTTCAATCACGGCGGCCTGCGCCCGGTTAAAGCCCATAAATGGCGCATGCGTTTCACTTTCGAGCACGTTGAGCCATAACTTAGGCCGCACCTCATCTTCTTCCACTTGCGCCAGCGTCAGCACATGATGGGCCAGGCAGTCTTTTAGCCGGAGTGCTTTACCTTCTGCAACGACCTCTGTGGCAAAAGTGGTTTTTTTGGCAATCGCCGCGGCAAACACGCGTACATCATCGGTCAGATTCAAAACGGCCATGCCCGTTTGCAAGATATTCTGCAAAGTGGTTGAAGGCTTGAAAGGCATGATCAACACTTTGCCGTCATGCCATTGAATACCAAATGGTGCAATGTGCACCTCGCCCTCAGGCGAACAGGTGGTCACAATGGTTTCATATATCATCAAAATTATTCCGTGTCTGGCGTTGAATTGCCGTCTTTTTGCTGACGCACATTTTCTTGACGTTCTTTAATAGAAGCTTCTCTGTGCGCGACTTTCGCTTGCCTGTTTTGTTGTACTGAGGCTACGCCCCACTCCAGCAGTTCATCCTGCACATAACGCTTTTTCAGTTGCCAGGCGATTTGTGCACGGGCCAACTCTACGCCCAGGTAGAACGCATGCGATGCATCATCCTGTACATTCAAACCGGGGTAAAAGCGGTAAGGGTCGGTGTCATGCTGTATCCCCTCGCGGTTATAAACGTGCACCCCCTCCTCACTCACCATAATGCGGAAGCTGGGATCTTTGATCTGGCTCGCCATCTCAGTGATTTCTTGCGCGCTGTAGGGGAATGGTTTACGGTCGTGTAGCCCGAGCAAACCGTTGGAATATCCCCGTGGCAGGCGTTTGTCCTGCTGGGCACGGAACATCACGCGGCGGGCAACATCTGCTTCAGCGACGGCCTCGCAGGCATGCGGACTGACAGAAGTCGCCAGCACCGCATTAATATTGAGCTCACTGATCATGCCAAACAATAAGGCATTCATCCCCGTGGTATCTGCATCGGTTAACTCGGTAAGATTGCCCACACCCATCATGATGGCGATCTCTGGGTACTTTTTGCGCAGCTTTTGGTAACGCACTATAGAATTGGTGAATCCAAAATGGATGGGATCCAGAATCGGGTCTGCAATAAATGCGCGCCCACGTTGCAGGCAATGCTCTATCGCACGTTGCAAACTGGCCAAGCTGCCAGGTTTGGCCGGAATCAGGATAGGCGTAGAGGCCACTTCATCCGCGATCCACAGGCTGTTTTCATGCAAACTGAGCAAGAAGTCCGCACCGGCCTTGCCGGCCGCTAACAGGTCTTCTTCACGCATCGAATCTACGCTGACACGGAAACCTTCAGCCTTGAGCGCGCGCACGGTATCGGTCATGTGTGCAAAGGATTTTCCTGGCAAGCAGCCTAGGTCAATCACATCTGCGCCTTGCTGCTGGAAATGCCTGGCTTTGGCGATGATCTGCGCGATAGTGAGGTCTGGCGCATCGACAATTTCAGCAAAAATAGTGACGCTATGCTGCGTCAGGTCTGGCGCCTTGCCCTGCTGTCCAAAATATTGCGGCAAATCTTTCAAATCCTTGGGTCCACGTTCCACAGGCACTCCCCATTGCGCCTCAAGCGGCGCTAGGTCACCCTGGCATAAGCCAGGCAAGATCACTTTATCTATATTGTCGACTTTAGGTAAGCGTCGTGCGATCAGGGGCGGCGTCATCAGGGCAGCCACCGACACACCGATTTGCTTCACTTCGTATTCAAAAGGAGAGTGCTTATGCGCTGCCTGGATAGACTGCAAGATTTGACGCAGACTGTGTTCTGCCAGTTTTCCGGTAAGAAACAGCAGTCGATTCATGGAGTTACTCAGTCAGCTGATCTAGCACCTGTATGCCGTCATGCAAGCTAAGATCATGTAATGCCGCCAACCGTTGCATGATGGTGTCTTGCAACGCAGCCATATCCTCGACCACACTGGTATCTGCAAACAGCTTCAGTTTAGCCACGTTATCGAGATCAATCTGGCGTGGGTATACTTTCACCACATTGTCCCGCGGCGCCTCAGACTCAAGTTCTGGCGCCGTATCACAGGCAAATACAACGCTATGGACGCGCGTTTTACCCGCCTGTGCAAACAGGTTAGTCACCAGGCTATCTGAAAAGCCATACGTCATTTTGGCAATGGTATTGGAGGTGGCCGGCGAAATGACCAAGGTGTGGTAAACACCCTCATAAAAACGCTCTACGGGCACACTGCTGGCAGTTTTATCCTGGTAAACCTTGTGGCCGGTGGCTTCAAGCGCAGATTGAAAACCATATTGCTGGATAATCTCAGCCGCCGCACGGCTCAGGTAAATATCCACATCCTGCAAGGTTTGCAAAATGCTCAGTGACTCACGCAGGTAGTGGCCTGAACCGGTAATGGCCCAGGCTAGTCGTTGTGCACGCATTTCAAGCACACCTTAGGCAAATGGATGTTGCAGGACAATCGTTTCGTCACGCTCAGGGCCCGTAGACACAATGGCGATCGGCACGCCACAGACGGCTTCCAGGCGTTTGAGGTAATGCTGCGCATTCTTGGGCAAGGCATCCCAGGTTTTCACGCCAAAAGTGGTTTCACTCCAGCCTGGCACCGTTTCATAGATAGGCTCACAACGGGCCACGTCATCCGCGCCGACAGGCAGCATATCGACCACTTTGCCATCCAGCTTATAACCGGTGCAAATATCCAGCGACTCAATGCCATCCAGCACGTCCAGTTTGGTAATACACAAACCGGTCAAACCATTGATGCGGGCCGAGCGACGTAAAGCCGCAGCGTCAAACCAGCCACAACGGCGCTTGCGCTTGGTCACGGTGCCGATTTCCTGGCCTTTGTTAGACATCTGGTAACCCGGCGCACCTTCAGTTTCAATATCCAGTTCGCTCGGGAACGGGCCGCCACCAACGCGCGTGGTGTAGGCTTTGGTGATGCCCAATACATAATGCAACATATTGGCGCCTACGCCTGTGCCTGCCGAAGCCTGACCAGCGATACAGTTACTGGAAGTGACATAAGGATACGTACCGTGGTCTACATCCAGCAAGGTGCCTTGCGCCCCTTCAAACAACAGGTGTTCGCCGCGAGCATTGGCTTCATACAAAGCGGCTGAAATATCAGCCACCATGGGCTTCAAAGCAGACGCGTGCTGCATGCTGGCATCATATTGCTGCTGAAAATCAACCGCGGTTGCACCCAGGTAATTAGTCAACACAAAGTTATGGTAATCCATCACTTCGCGCAGCTTTTCTGCGAAGCGTTCTGGATAAAACAAGTCATACACGCGCAAGGCACGGCGAGCGACCTTATCTTCGTAAGCCGGGCCAATGCCCTTGCCAGTGGTGCCGATCTTCTTCTCGGCACTACGCTTGGCTTCACGCGCTAGGTCGACAGCCACGTGATGTGACAGGATTAATGGGCAACCAGGGCTGATTTTGAGACGGTTTTTAACATCGAGCCCGCCTTGTTCAAGCGTGGAGATTTCATGCAGCAGATGGGTAGTATCCAGCACCACACCGTTACCGATATAGCAATTCACCCCTTCGCGCACAATGCCTGAAGGCACCAGGTTAAGCTTGTATACTTTTTGTTCTGCACCTTGCCCGACAACAAGCGTATGGCCCGCATTGTGGCCACCCTGGAAGCGAACCACGCCCTGCGCGTGGTCAGTCAGCCAGTCTACAATTTTACCTTTACCTTCGTCGCCCCATTGGGTGCCAATCACAACGACGTTTTTTGCTTGCTTAGAGTGTGTCATGTTCAATCAATATCTTGTAAAAACAAAAAAGGGTGCGCTGTTTTAAACAGCCACCACTTGCCAGCGCCCATCTACCTTCTGCAAGGTACGGTCACAAGCCAATTCAGTATAATCCACAGGCACGTCGGGCAATGCTTCTACCACCACTTGGCCTTGCGCCCGCAAAGTCTCAATCAAAGACCACAGTTCCGCATCTGCCGCCACTGGCGCCAGAATGCCTTTATTCAATGTCGCCGGACCCAACGCCTGCAAGGCGCCACGCAAATCCAGGCTAAAGCCCGTGGCTGGGCGCGCACGGCCAAAGGCTGCGCCCACTTCGTCATAGCGGCCACCTAAAGCGATAGGCCCAGCATACCCTTTGGCGTAGGCTGCAAACACAATGCCACTGTGATAGTGGTACCCACGTAATTCGCTCAGGTCGAATGTCACAGTCACGTCTGCGCTGCTTAATGCTTTTGATACCGACTCAAGCTCAATCAAAGCTTGCTCAATGTCTTCAGACTCGGGCAAAACATCACGCGCCTGATCAAGCACCTCTATGCCACCGTTCAGCTGGGTCATAAATGCCTGGCGCGACTTGCCTGGCAGATTAGCGACCAACTCTTCAACCAGCGTAATATCCTTCGCTTGCAACGCCGCTTGCAGTGCCTGCTCCTGCTGCACGCCTAATTGCGCCATATGTGATAGTTCGGCAAAAATAGCGGCATGGCTCAGGTCAACAAACAGCGTCTGCATGCCCAGCAACTGCAATGCTTTAACCATGAGGCGCTGCACTTCAATATCGCTTTCGAGACCTGCGTGCCCATATAATTCGGCACCCAGTTGCAAAGGCTCGCGTGTGCGGGCCAGGCCATCGGGCTTGGTGCGCAGCACGGTGCCGGCATAACACAAGCGCGACACACCTTGATGATTCAGCATATGCGCATCAATACGTGCAGCCTGTGGCGTGGTATCGGCGCGCAAGCCCATCAAACGGCCAGTCAGTTGGTCCACCACTTTAAATGTCGCAATATCGAGGTCGTGACCCGTCCCTGTGAGCAAGGACTCTACATATTCCATCATGGGAGGAACGACATATTGATAGCCATGAACGCGGAACAAGTCCAGCAATTGTCGGCGATAAGACTCAAGACGTGCCGCTTCAGCGGGCAATACATCTTCAATATATTCTGGAAGTAACCAAGTATGCATCCCGCCATTATACCCGCAAACCCCCACCTAAGGCACGGGTTTAGCAATTGTGATGCGTGGATGGCATGGCCCTGAAAATAAAAAAGCACACCCAAAGGTGTGCCTTTTTTAAGCCTGTGTTGCACTCAGCGGTTCAGCCACATCAGCAGCAACCCAATCAATGCAGAAGCAAAGCCGATAAACCGGATTTGACCATCCCGGAGCTGCAACAACTTTTCAAAGGTCTGGCGCCAGGCCTGGGTGAAGAACAAAGGCATTAGCCCTTCGACTAGCAACACCCCGCCTATGACCCACCACCAGTTCATACAGGCACCCGTTAAAACGGAAAATTACTTCTTGCCGCTGCTACGCATGTATTTGAAAAAGTCAGAGCTTTGGTCTATCACCATCACGTCAGACTTGCTCTTGAAGCTGTTTTTATAGGCTTCCTGGCTGCGGTAAAAGGCATAAAACTCAGGGTTTTTACCAAACGCCTGCGCATAGACTTCAGATGCCTTGGCATCGCCCTCACCTTTGACTTTCTGCGCATCGCGGTAAGCTTCAGCAATAATCACTTCACGCTGCCGGTCTGCATCCGCACGGATTTTCTCGGCTGCGGCTGCACCCTGGGAACGCAACTCGTTGGCAACAGACTTACGCTCAGCTTCCATACGCTGGTAAACAGACTCGCTTACCTCTTTAGGCAAGTCGACACGGCGCAAGCGGACATCCAGAATCTGGATACCCATCTGGCGGCTTTCCTTATCGGCACGCTGGCGCAAGATTTCCATGATTTCTGAACGCTCACCAGACACCACGTCATGGATGGTGCGCTTACCAAATTCGGCGCGCAAACCATCGTTCACCATTTGTGACAAACGGCGCTCTGCCTGCACTTCATCGCCACGCACAGACACATAGTATTTGGAGGGGTCAATAATGCGCCATTTCACAAACGAATCGACCAGCACGTTTTTCTTCTCACTGGTGATAAAACGGTCAGGCTCTTCCCAGTTGAGGGTGAGGATACGTTTGTCGTAATAGCGGATATTCTCAACCATAGGCATCTTGAAATAGAGGCCAGGCTCACTTTTGACTGACACGATTTCACCCAGGCGGAACACCAGTGCGTATTCACGCTGATCCACCGTATAGGCTGAAGAGGTAATGATCACTAGTAGAACAAAGACCCCGATTAACAGACTTCCAATATTTCTCATAATGTATTTTCCTTCAGAGCAGGCTAGCGGTATTCGCGGTCACGGTTACGCATGGCATCGCGCGAACGATCCATCACACTTGAATCCGCTTGCGGCTCTTGCACCGGTTTGTCTTGGGGCAGCTGCAGCAGCATTGCCACCCGCGCCACTCATGGTCATCAGTTTATCCAGTGGCAGGTACAACAGGCTGTTGCCTCCCTTCTGGTCTACGAGGACTTTGCTGGTATTGGCTAACACATGCTCCTGCGCATCGATGTAGATACGTTGGCGCGTCACTTCAGGCGCTTTATTGTATTGCGCTAAAATCTGCTCGAAACGGTCTGCATTACCCTTGGCTTCATTTTCAACACGCAATTTGTAACCCGCGGCTTCTTCGGCCAAACGGGCAGCTGTACCGCGCGCCTTAGGAATCACATCATTGGCGTAAGCCTGACCTTCGTTTTTCTGGCGCTCCAGATCCTGCTTGGCTTTCACCGCATCGTCAAAGGCCGATTGCACTTGCTCAGGCGGCTGCGCATTTTGCATGGTGACGTTGACAATATTGATGCCGGACTTGTATCTGTCCATCATTTCCTGCATGAGTTTTTTGGCTTTGGCAGCGATATCATCGCGGCCCTCATACAACACAAAGTCCATTTTGCTTTTGCCAACCACTTCACGGATGGCGGTTTCAGCCACACCGCGTACGCTTTCTTCGGTAGAACGGTTGCTAAACTGGTAGTCTTCAACCGACTTCAGGTTATATTGCACGGCGACTTGCAGATCGATGATGTTTTCATCATCGGTGAGCATCAGTGATTCCCTCAGCTCTTTACTGCGGCCAGACTCGCTGTCAAAAGAACGGTAACCCATTTCGATGGTACGCACCTGTTCCAGGTTAACGTTTTCTACCGTTTCAATCGGAAAAGGCAAATGCCAGCGCGGGCCAGGCATGGTGGTTTCCACGTGTTTGCCAAAGCGCAGCACCACACCACGCGAACCCTGGTCGACGATATAAAACCCGGATCCCAGCCAGATCAAAGCAACCAGGCCAAGAATAGGCGCAACAGGCAAAGGTTGAGGCGCAGGTGAAGTGCCTCTGGGGCCGCCCTGCCCGCCTTTACCACCAAACAACCGGTTCAGCTTTTGATTCAAATCCTTGAATACCTCATCCAGATCGGGAGGGCCTTCGTTGTTCTTATTCCAAAAGCCTGGGAATTTTCTCATGCTAGTACTCCGTATTTTTTGATTTGTTAGGCAAACACTTAGCTATCCAGCCTGCCTTAGACATAAGCACTTTCTTCAGTGCTCATTTTTTTCAAATATTGCTGATGCTCCAACAGCGCCTGGCGTAAATCATCCATGCCAGTACCGTCTTTGGCTGAGACGCGAACAGTACGGATATTACCATACTCGTCGCGGTCGATTCCCGGCGTCATGCCCATGCGGTCAATCTGGTTTAGCACCAGGATTTGCGGCACTTGCGCTGCACCGATCTCGTTTAACACAATATTCACCTGCTCAATTTGGCCATCCCGGTTTGGGCTGGCCACATCCACCACATGCAATAGCAAATCAGCCTGGGCAGCTTCTTCCAGCGTGGCACCAAACGCTTCAATCAGCGTTGTCGGCAGATGTTTAATAAACCCTACCGTATCAGACAACACCACCGGATAGCCTTCAGGCAAATGCATCTTGCGTGAAGTGGTATCCAGTGTGGCGAACAGCTGGTCGGCTGCATAGACCCCAGAGTGCGTCACACGGTTAAACAAGGTCGATTTGCCAGCGTTAGTATAGCCAACCAGCGACACGGTCATCAGGTTGGAGCGTTTGCGTGCACGCCGCTGCATACCGCGTTGCTGCTTAAGCTTAGCCAGCTTTTCGCGCAACTGCTTGACGCGTACGCGCAGCATACGCCTGTCGAGCTCGAGCTGTGTTTCACCCGGGCCGCCACGCACACCGATACCCCCTTTTTGCCGCTCCAGGTGGGTCCAGCCACGCACCAGCCGTGTCGATAAATGTTCCAACTGGGCCAATTCAACCTGCAACTTACCTTCGTGCGATTGCGCGCGCTGGGCAAAAATATCCAGGATCAGGCCAGTGCGGTCAACGACGCGGGCCTCAAGCAGCTTTTCGAGGTTGCGTTGTTGCGATGGGCTCAGGTCATGGTTAAAGGCAGCCACTTTACTTTCGTGAGCTGCCATCAAAGCCTTTAGCTCATCCGCCTTGCCAGAGCCGATAAAATACTTGGGATCAGGAGCGTGACGCTTGCCTTCCAGCGTCGCAGAGATATTCAGTCCGGCAGTGCCGGCGAGGTGGCGGAGCTCTTGCAAACTTTCTTCGTAGTCAGCGTCACCAAAGTTCACACTGACCAGAATAACGGCATCTCCGCCGCTTGGTCTATCAAACATGCATTAAGATTCTTGGGTAGATTCGTGTGGCCCCAAACTGACTGGACGCGCTGGAACGATAGTTGAAATGGCGTGTTTATACACCATTTGGGTCACTGTATTTTTTAACAAAATGACATACTGGTCAAAAGAATCGACCTGCCCTTGCAGCTTAATACCGTTAACGAGGTAAATAGACACTTGAACGTGTTCTTTTCTCAGGGCGTTCAGAAAAGGGTCTTGTAGCATCTGGCCTTTGTTATTCATCAATTGCTCCTTCTTTTGTTTTAATCGTATTGGAGTTTTATTATCTTGAACACCAATCCCTCATAGTGACTATGATTGTACTAATTTGTTCCAATTTCAATCCCCGCACCTTATTTTTTTGGAAATAAAGCGCGAATGCGCTGCAAACAGGTCTCTTTACCCAATATCGACATCACCTGATCGATGCTGGGTGACTGCGCAATCCCAATCAAAGCCACCCGCAATGGCATGGCCAGTTTGGGGAATTTAATCTGCTGCTCAGCCACAACCTGATTTAGCGCATCGTGTAACTTATCGGCAGCCCAGTCAGAATCTTGAGTCTTTTGCAGAAAGCTTTCGATATATCCCGCGGTTTCTTCCTGGAGATGCTTGGCCGCGTCGGCCTCACTGATGGCAGGCATCTGGTAAAAGAAGGCGATTTCTTTGGCCAGCTGATTCAGGTTATTGGCCCGCTCACGGTATAAGTGAAGCACGGCCAGCAAGTCTGGTGACTGGGTGTCTGTCACGCCGAGGGCTGCTAACCGTGGTTTAACCTCGTCAGCAATACGCTCTAATGGCAACGTCTTGATATAGTGCGCATTGAGCCAGTTGAGTTTCTCGGTATTAAATTGTGCGGCGGACGGGGTGATATGGTCCAAATCAAACCACTCACAGAATTGCGCCATGCTGAACACTTCTTCATCGCCGTGTGACCAGCCCAGTCGTGCCAGGTAATTGAGTACCGCTTCACGCAAATAACCGTCTTCATGGTACTGCATGACACTCACCGCACCGTGGCGCTTGGAGAGTTTCTGGCCATCGTCACCCAAAATCATGGATAAATGGGCATATTGCGGGACTTGTGCCCCCAGGGCCTGTAGCATATTGATCTGGCGCGGCGTGTTATTCACGTGGTCATCGCCGCGGATCACTTGCGTCACGCCCATTTCCCAGTCATCCACCACCACACAGAAGTTGTAGGTCGGTGTGCCATCCGCACGCGCAATAATCAGGTCATCCAATTCGGCATTGGCAATCTCAATGCGGCCTTTGACCATATCATCCCAGGCCACCACACCAGCGGTTGGATTTTTAAAGCGCACCACAGGGGGCACGTCTTTTGGTGGCTCAGGCAATACTTTGCCATTTTCAGGGCGCCAGCGACCATCGTAGCGAGGTTTAACGCCCTGCTGCATCTGGCTCTCGCGCAATGCATCGAGCTCTTCTTTACTGCAATAGCAGTAATAAGCATGCCCTTCATCCAGCATTTTCTGGATAATTTTTTTATAAGTATCCATGCGCTGCATCTGGTAAAACGGGCCTTCATCATGATCCAGCTCCAACCAGGCCATCCCATCCAGAATCGCCTGAACAGCTTCAGGCGTTGATCGTGCAACATCGGTATCCTCAATACGCAGGATAAATTTCCCGCCATGGCGTTTGGCATACGCCCAGGAAAACAGTGCAGTGCGTGCACCGCCAATATGAAGATAACCGGTAGGACTCGGGGCAAAACGGGTTTTAACAGCTTGTGACATGATGACTCTCATAACGCTCAAGCTAGCTATTTTAACATGGCCGTTGCGCTCTGGCCTGACTACAACATGCTCGCACCAAGATTGAAGCACAAGCACAAACACGTTATGATGCAGCCATGACGCAACTCCCCTATTCCAGCAACGAGATTCATGTCGGCGAGCTGTACGGCAAACCGGCAGCGCCTGGACAAACCAGTGCGATTTATCATGTGATTGCCGTGCACAAGCAAGGCATTACGCTGCAAAACATGGATAACCCGCTGAGCCAGTTTGAAACCACGGCCAGCAAATTGCTGCAATCCGGTTACGTGCGACTCAGCCAGACGCCTTATGTCAACCTGGCACAAACGGCCAAACGTAAAAACAACGCTTCCAGCAAACTTAAACGCTGCCCTTACACGCACGACTTCTTTGCCGACCGCGCCGACTGCGAAAGACCACAAGTCGCTGCCTGAAAACAAAAATGCCGCATGTGCGGCATTTTTTATCGCTGATGCAATACCGGAGTCATTAAAACTCTGGCGGCGCACCAATCAGGTCGTGGCCTTGTGAATCCACAATCTGCACATCGACAAAATCACCCGGATTCAGGCCATCCGCATCCTGCAGGTAAACAATCCCGTCAATCTCGGGTGCATCGCCTTTGGTACGGGCAATTGCAATCACATTGCCGTCATCGTCCTCAGTCAGTTCATCGACAAGCACCGTTTGCAGGCTGCCGATTTTTGCGGCGACTTTCGCGGCGCTGATACGCTCTTGCACTTCCATAAAGCGGCTCAGGCGCTCCTGCTTCACTTCTTCAGCCACCTGGTCTGGCAAATTGTTCGCCACCGCCCCATCCACGGCCGAATAGGCAAAGCAGCCGACGCGGTCCAATTGCGCTTCTTCCATAAAGTCGAGCAGCATCTTGAAATCGTCTTCGGTTTCACCGGGGAAACCCACAATAAAAGTACTGCGGATGGCGATTTCAGGACAGATATCACGCCAAGCCTTGATGCGCGCCAGGTTGTTTTCGCTGCTGGCCGGATGCTTCATGGACTTGAGGATACGCGGACTGGCATGCTGCAATGGCACGTCCAGATAAGGCAAAATTGCGCCTTCTGCCATCAACGGGATCACATCATCCACATGCGGGTATGGATACACGTAATGTAAACGCACCCATACGCCCAGCTCGCCGAGGGATTTGCTGAGCTCAGTCATATGCGTCCTCACCGGACGACCGTTCCAGAAGCCTTTGCGGAACTTCATATCCACGCCATAAGCAGAGGTGTCTTGTGAAATCACCAGAATCTCAGACACGCCAGCATTGACCAGGCTTTCTGCCTCGTTCATCACATCGCCAATCGGGCGGCTGACCAGGTCGCCACGCATGCTGGGGATAATACAGAAGCTGCAACGGTGGTTACAGCCTTCAGAAATCTTGAGGTAAGCGTAATGTTTAGGCGTCAGGCGGATGCCTTGTGGCGGCACTAAGTCAATGTAAGGGTCATGAGGCTTGGGCAAATGGGTATGCACATGGCCCATGACTTCTTCTAATGCATGCGGGCCGGTCACAGCCAGCACGCTTGGGTGGGCGCCAGTGACGACCTCTTTTTTAGCACCCAGGCAACCGGTCACAATCACTTTGCCATTTTTGTTGAGTGCCTCGCCAATCGCATCGAGTGACTCCTGTACGGCTGAATCAATAAAGCCGCAGGTGTTCACCACCACCAGGTCAGACTGCTCGTAACTATTGCTGATTTCATAGCCCTCAGCACGCAACTGGGTCAAAATGCGCTCGGAATCTGAGCCTGCCTTGGGGCAACCCAGCGAGACAAAACCGACTTTAGGCGAACTTTGCATGATGTTTCTCTCTTAACCTTCTACCAACCATTTGGTCAGGGCGACTGACGCGACGCCCAATACAATTAACAATAACTGACTCAAGGTATCGCGCAGCGCCGTGCGTTTGTGCAAGCCAGGAATCAAATCAGCCACTGCGACATACAACATACTCGCCGCTGCCAAGCTTAAAATATATGGCACCCACTGCTGCACCAGATTCAACGCTAGGTAGGCCAGCAGGCCCCCTGCCAATGTTGCCAGACTAGAGGCAATATTAAATAAGAATGCTTTTTTCTTGCTGTAGCCTGAGTGCAGCAGAATCAGGAAATCGCCCACCTCTTGCGGAATCTCGTGCGCAATAATCGCCAGGGCAGTCACCAGGCCTACTTGCATATCCACCATAAACGCGGCACAGATCAAAATACCGTCCACAAAATTGTGAAAAGTATCGCCTATCATAATCATCAGGCCACTGCGGCCGTCGTCGTGCGCATGCGCATGTTGGTGATGGGCTAGCACTTGTGCCTGCGCCGGTTGCGGTAGCTTAAACTTAATCGCGCCCTGCGGTTTTTTAGCTACTTGCTGCTCAGGATGCAGCTCAGGGCAATGTGCTTCATCATGCATGGCATGCATTTCACAATGCTCGCCATGACAATGCCGCCACAGCACCAGTTTTTCCAATGTAAAAAACAGTAACACGCCAAACAGCATGGTGGCAGTCATGGCTTCAACATTGGGGCTGGTTTCTATTGCATGCGGCAAAATCTCGAGAAATACGGCCGCCAGCAAGGCCCCAATCGCATAGCTTACTAGCAGCGGGACCCATTGTTTGCGCGCATTCAGAGCAAACAGGGCTGCCACACACACACTTAGGACTCCGCCGAGTAAACAGGCCAGCACCATGCCGGTCAAGGGGGAAATGTCAGAAAGCAATGTGGTCAAGGCAGTCATGCTGTGTTTATGGCAGGAAGGCGCGCATTATACGTGAGTTATCAAAAAAACAAAGCATAAACAAACAGTTATCCTTTGAAAACCCTGCCGTTACCCAGGCACCCGGTTAAATAAATTGCGCAACAATATAGCCAATCACAATGCCGACCAGCAAGGCCATCGTCAGGCCGCGGTAAGTCAGCACATCACGCGAATAGCCACGCCGAATGGCAACATACGACACCAGGTAGCCCATGGCATTCAGCAGCCAGATAAAACTGAAGCTGAGCACCTTGACAATGATGGGGCCAATCAATGGCACCAAGCCAATCACACCAACCAGCCACACAAATAGTCCTGAGACCAGACCAATCAGCACCGCCACCCCGGCAAGCACACGCGCATCCCAGTCCAGGTAAAGGCCCACCCCCACTAAGGCTGTGAGGACGATGGCCAGCAAGACCATGAAAGGCCACGCTTGCACATTGGTGGCAGTGAACCCAGGGGCAGCGGTTGCCGGATGTCGGCGAACACGTAGTTTTTTCAGCATCAGCTCATCCTAAAGCGTTGCAACCAGGCTAGGCAAGGCTTCTACTTGAGCGCAGCGATACCAATACGGTTTGCACTGTGCGACATCTCCGGCATAGCCCCAACTCACGAGGGCGAAGTCCATCTGGTTGGCATCGGCTGACTGGCCGTCTTCCAGACGGTCACCGATATACAGACACTCCTTGATCGGCAGCCCATGTTCAGCCACCACTCGTCCTATCATCTCGGCCTTGGTTTTAAGTGCCGGATGAAAGTAATCCAGCGCATAGACACCTGTAAACAATGGGTTCCAACCCAGATGCGCCATGATTTTCTCGGTAGGGAAATAGCGTTTGTTAGTCGCGATATAAAGCTGGTAGCCCTGCGCCTGCAATTGTTGCAACATGCTTGCAACACCCTCAAACACCACGGACTGCTGGTAACCCGTAGTGTCGTAATGCTGCTTGAAGGCCGCTGCCAAGGTATTCAGCAACGCGGCATCTTCACTCCCGGCAAGCCGTTTCAACGTTTCCATCAACGGTGGTCCAATCACATCTTGCGTCAACGGTGCAGCCAATGGCCTATTGGTGCTGCTAAATGCCAGACCAAAGCAATGCAAAATGCTGGGAGCGGAGTCAATCAATGTACCGTCTAAATCAAAAATTAGATGCTGTTTCATAAAAAGGTTATTGAGTCTTTGGAACGACTTTTTAATTGTTTAGCAACAGAGGTCACAGAGCACACAGAGGAAAACAAAAAACATCATTCACAATGCTTTTCTCTGTGAACGCTGTGTTCTCTGTGGCAAAAATATTTATTCCAGCCAGATAAAACTTCCCATGCGGCCGGTATCACCATCGCGGCGGAAGCTGAAAAAAGTTTCCGGCTCGCTGTAAGTGCAGCGTCCGCCGCCATATATCTGCGTCACACCCAAAGCGTTCAAGCGCTGCCGGGCAATCGCATACAAATCCCCGAGCCACTTATCGCCGCGCGGTTTAAACGCCGAGGCTGCCTGCGCGTCTTTGGCAATAAACTGCGCCCTGACCTCTGCGCCTACTTCAAACGCATCCGGGCCGATGGCAGGCCCCAGCCAGGCCATCAGTTGCTCCGCCTGTACCGGCATAGCCGCCACGGTGGACTCAATCCCCCCATCACACAGGCTACGCCAACCCGCATGAACCGCAGCAACAGCAGTGCCAGCCTGGTCGCACAGCAATACTGGCAGGCAATCTGCGGTCATGGTCACGCACACTACCTGCTTACGGCTGGTAAAACTGGCATCAGCGCTCTCCAGACAAGACGACAAGGCAGCATCGATCACGCGTGTGCCGTGGACCTGGTTTAGCCAGACCGGCTCGCTTGGCATGTAGGCACTCAATAATTGACGATTGGCTTTGACATGATCGCCCAGATTGAGGCTGGCATATACGCCAGTGCTTACCCCACCCTGCCGTGTGGTCTGAAATGCTTTGACATGAGCGGGTGCAGGCCAGTCAGGCGAGATCAATGCCAAGTCAGACATGCCTATTCCTCATCTTCCCAGGCTTCGTCATCCAGCTCGGCGTCCATATCATCCTCAAACTCTTCATCGCCCCAGTCTTCATCATCGTCACCGATAAACAGGCCATTTTCGTCGACATTAAAGTCAACCAGAGGCACCTCTTCCGGAGGCTCGGTGACGCGCATGGCTTCGAGCAGTTCACGCATATCATCCGCCAGTTCAATCTGCCACTCCATCGCCTCATTGGTGACCGGATGTATCAGGCCCAGTTTGATGGCATGCAGGGCCTGGCGTTTAAAGTTGCCAATGACTTCACGTAACTCGGGCGTCATCATTTTGTGCGGAATGATATTGCCGATGCCATATAAAGGATCGCCGACCATGGGTGCTTTTAAATGCTGCAAATGCACCCGAATCTGGTGTGTGCGGCCAGTTTCGAGGTTACAGCGCAGGTAGGTGTTGGTCCCAAAGCGCTCCAGAATTTCATAATGGGTGATGGCCGGGCGGCCACGACGGATGACCGCCATTTTGGTTCTATGGTGTGGATGGCGGCCCACTGGCTGATCGACCCTGCCATTACGCCACAACTGGCCCCATACGATGGCGCGGTATTCACGCTTCACCGTGCGCGCCTGTAACTGACGCACCAGGCTGGTTTGGGCCTCCAGCGTTTTCGCCACGACCAATAAGCCGCTGGTATCTTTATCCAAGCGGTGCACAATGCCTGCCCGTGGCACTTCTTTCAATGCAGGCCAACGAAACAGCAAGGCATTGAGCAAGGTGCCGCTCCAGTTACCTGCCGCCGGATGCACCACCAAGCCGGCGGGCTTGTTGATAACAATCAGGGCATCATCTTCATAGACAACGTCTAAAGGAATGTCTTCAGGTTCAAATGCGTTTTCCTGCGCATTTTTTGGTGGCGTGATATCCAGCTTTTCACCGCCCCAGACCTTGGTTTTCGCAGTTGTTGGCTTGCCATCCAGCAACACCAGTTCCTCCTTGATCCATGCCTGCAATCGGCTGCGTGAGTGGTCTGGTAACATTTGCTGCAACGCCAGGTCGAGACGCTGCCCGCCAAGGTTACCGGGAACGACCAATTGTAAGGAGGCGCTTTCTTTCATATTTTCAAACGGCATCAGTTATAATGCCCTGAGTTTCCTTTGATAAAACAACATTAAACAACATGCTTCGCATTTTACCGCTTAACACCCTGTTCACGCGTGCTTTTATTTTTATCGGTGCGCTGGCCTTGAGTGCATGTGCCATTTTTGGTAACCCCAACCCACCTGACGAAACCAAAGGTTGGAGCGAACAGCGCTTGTATGCTGCGGGCCAGGAAAAGATGGTGGATAAAAACTACGATAAAGCCATTGAATATTTCCAGAAGCTGGAGGCCCGTTATCCGCATGGTGTTTACGCTACCCAGTCGCAGCTCGAAGTGGCTTATGCCTACTATAAAAAACAAGAGCCGGTATTGTGTTTATCCGCTATCGACCGGTTTATTAAGCTGCACCCTAACCACCCTAACCTCGACTACGCTTACTACCTGAAAGGCCTGGCGACCTTTAACGAGCGTGGTTTCATCGAAAAATATACCAAGCAGGAAATCAACGACCGCGACCCCAAAACGCTGCGTGTTTCATTTAATGCGTTTAAAGAGCTGGTCGAGCGCTTCCCTACCAGCCGTTATGCCAAAGATTCTACCCAACGCATGATTTACCTGGTGAATACACTGGCCATGCACGAAATGCATGTGGCGCGTTATTACATGCAGCGCAAGGCTTATGTGGCTGCGGTGAATCGCGCCAGATATGTGCTGGAAACCTACCCGAACTCAAGCTCTGTGGAAGATGCATTGGTAACACAGATCAGCGCCTATGACGCCATGGATTTGACTGACCTTAAAAACGATACCTTGCGTATTTTAAAAGCCAACTATCCTGAAAACCCGATGGTGACCGGCAAGATTAACGAAGACGAGAAAATCTGGTGGAAATTCTGGGAAAGCTTATATTAAGCGTTTACCCGCCTCCCCGAACAAGTCAAAAACGCCAGTGATACTGGCGTTTTTTTATTCCGGGCGCCTGGCATGAGGCTGGCATGACAGCGCCTCCACTGCAAACGCTTGCTGCTCAAACGGGTTGTCATAATAAACATGTCTGCCACGTAATAATTGCCAGAGCCCTGCCAGCAAATAAGCGGGCACAAATAAAATGCCCCAGTGCTCGGCCTGACGAACATGCACGTGCTCATGCGTACGCAATTGCTGCAAGCAATCGACGGAATACCCCAACACCACATGGCCTAAGGTTAATGCCGCAAAACCGCTGCTGAGTGCGAGCTTGTTGGCCAGCCAGCCGCCATATACTTCAATGACGCCCTGCACCCGTTGCACGCGAGCACCTGTCGTCAATAACAGACTGGCGACTATTAGTCCAAGCAAGGTGGTGGGGGCGGCCCAACCATACCGTAATAGGCGGGTCAGCATGCCTAATGCCTGGGTGCGTACATGATGATCGCCATTCCCAGCATGGCCACGGCTGCGCCAAGCAGGTCCCAACCAGTGGGCCGGATACCCTCTACCAGCCACAGCCAAACGATGGCCACACCGATATACACGCCGCCATAGGCTGCATATGTCCTGCCCGCGGCGACCGGATGCAAGGTCAACAACCAGGCAAACAACGCAAGGCTGACCGCGGCAGGGAATAACAGCCAGGCACTCTTGCCTGCTTTTAGCCAGAGATAAGGCAAATAGCAGCCCACAATTTCAGCTACCGCAGTGAGCACAAATAACATCAGGGTTTTAAGCAAAGTCTTCCTTATCAGTGCTAATGATTGGTCGAGCCATCCAGTGGCTGCACTTGATGGCTGGCACTCTTGGCAGCCGCCTAGGTCAATTCGCTACCGGATCAACTCAATGAGAGCCAGGGCCGCGACCATGGTTGAAACAGGAATTGTGAATAAATACCGAAAGGTCAGCCCAAGGTTAATGTCAGCATTCATCAGCGCTAGTCAACCTATCGTATACCGAAATTACTCACAGCCATCGCGGGCATTGTTTTTAATCAGAACGGATTGTCGCCAGTAAAGAAATACGCCTACAACCAGATTCAGGCTGGCCTGCAACAGGGGTAGAAACAGGAAAATCAGGCTGTCTTGGGCATCGGGATACATCACCAGGGTCTGCCAGTACATCCAGGCGACCACCAGCACCTCAAACACCGCAAACTGTAACCACATTTTTTGAACATCACGACGCTGGAAAAAATATTTTCCTGCCCACAGGATGACGTAAGGCAACACTGTCCACAGCGTCATCAAAAGCCCGACACGCTGGCTCAGAAAACGTAATTGACTGGCAGCATGAATTTCAAAACAAATGGCAATCAATGCGCCAATCAGAGCCACTATCGATATTTTTAGTAGGGATTTCATCAGGTATTCAAAAAGTCGGCAACATCGCCTGCCAGCCACTACAATGTATGACAGATTCAGTTGAGTGGCAAGCGATGGTTACTCAAACTTCTTATTGGTCATTCTTGCTCTGAAATCAGCAATTGGTTAGTGTCCGTTTTGAGGTAGAAGGTACCGTTCTGGTCAATCTGGATGGCGCGTATGCGGTACCCGCTCAACACTGGCTCGGCATACACCAGATTGGCACCCTCTTTGCGCACACGGTACAACGTGGTATTGCCCATCCCTGCCACAAACAAATCGTTATCCCAGAAATCGTTACGCCCGGTTGACGGATATTTCACCAGCGGACCGATGCCGATAGAAGGCACAAATGTCATTTGCGGTTTTTCGTATCCTTCATGGCTGTTGAATTTATTACCGTAATACCCCCCTAAACCGTCACGCTCGTAAATCGTGCCATAGCTGACAATCGGCCAGCCATAATTTTTGCCACGTTTAATCAGGTTGATTTCATCCCCGCCGCGCGGCCCATGGTCGGTTAGCCATAATTCATTACTTTCGCGGTCGAAAAACAAACCGCCAGAAGGCGAACGAAAGCCTGAGGCATAGACTTCAGCATTCAAGCGCTGTAAATCAATACGCACGACTTTGCCCAAAGAAGTGGTTTTATCCTGCACCCGGTCAGGTTTGGAAAAATCCCCCAAACTGAGATATAAAGTGCGCTCGTTCTCGCCCAAGGCCAGCTTACCGCCCACCTGGTGGCCCAAAATGGGTTCTTTGATGGCTGGACGACTGATATAAATCTCGCGGTTAAAACTCAGCTCACTGTTTTCTATATCCACCTCAAACTCACTGACCGCCAGCCTGACGCCATTATTGGCTTCATCCCAGGCCGTATAAGCCACATACAGTGTTTTATCAATCAGTAACGAATCTTTGACGCCAGAGAGCTCTTTGCAATAGACCAGTTGCTTGCTACTACTTTCATCGGCCGAGGTTTCACCGCCTGGGATAAACTTAGCCAAGGGTTTGCCTGGCTTTACCAGCTCCATGGTTTCATTCTGCCGCACAAAAAAGACCTCACCACATTTGCTGATAAACAAATATTGCTTTTTATCCAGCCGCTCAAACGGCCCAGACGGATATTGATCTTCAAACGGTAATTTAAATTCTTTAAGGGTTTGGGTGCCAAACACAGAACTGATGCGGGGCGGCTCAGGCTCTTTTTTGGCGTCTTTCTCTGCCTCTGCGGCCTGGCTACCAGACAATAACAGCTTAGGGGTCACATCGTCACTGGCAGCGATGGCCATGTCAGTGGATAGGTAGCCCAAACAAAACAATACTGAGCTGAATACAAAACGGGTGAATGGCGCGATAGAACATCGCAGCGCTGAATGATACAAAACTGGACTCCCTTACTTATTTTACTTTTCGAGTCTCCCACGCCTAAAAAGTTTTAAAACCGGATTTTAATTATTATTTATAGTTTTAAAATCAATATATTATTTATTTTTATTCATGTATTTTGTGATTTTCATTTTCAGTAATAATGCGGTGATCATCACAGCCCAAGCGGTCAGCGTCAGCTTGATAAACGCCGCAAACGTGTCCTGCTGGCAAATATTCTCCAGAGCAGGTGCCGCCCCATCACATCCGAATGCCACCACGGCAAAAGCAAAGCCTGGGCCCAAATGCAAAATACTCAAGCCATAGATCAATCCTCGTAACACTTTTACCTCAACACAGCCAATTCAACAGAGCAATACTCTAACAGTATTTGTAACCAAATCTTATTGCATACCCTTAAATAGCTGGTAAGTGCCGCCGGTATAATTCCCCTGAAATGAACTTGCTCTCACACCGGCAGCCATTTCGCGCGGCACGCGCTCATACGAGTAAAAGAACCTGCCCTTTTGCACACACCGCTCACACGGGCTGTTGTCATAGCTGTAAACATCCACCTGCGCATCGCCCGTGCCGGTGATCTGCTGCTGATGATAGCCAGATAAGATCACCCTCTCAATCACGACGCCAGGCGCGGTATTGATGCGCCAGGTCACCGGCTCGTAAGCCATCAGCCCTAAAATAATGGGGGTGGAATCATCACTCACATTGACCGTGACAGTGCGCTGCTCAAGGCCTGCATGCAAAAATGGCTGGCAGGTTGTGGGAGAGAGTGGATCGGGGCTGGTATTAGCTTCTTTTAAGGCCTGGCATTGCGCCCACCACGGCCTTTTGTCGGCAGTTTCCGGCAATGCTCCCTGGTAAACACCGATGACATGCAGGACTGCCGATGAACTCACTTTGACTGGCATAGGCATTGGCGGCCGCTGCGTAATGGTGGTGGGCTCAACGCCACAGCACCCGGCCAGCCACAACGTCAAAACACCCATCACAAAAGCACTACAAAAACGACTGGTTTTCATCCTTAACTTTTCCCTGGGCTATGCCAATACTCCGTATTTTCATAGCTAAACACTACCCTGCTCAACGTGACAAACGCATTGCCACAAAAACCCCTAAAGGGGCTCACTCTCATTGAGCGTCCAAGGTTTGTTTATAAAGGAATCGTCACCATTTGCAATAGCCACATTGAGCCATACCCAGGAGAATAGCCTACCGCTTGATGGCCAACACCAGCACACCCGCCGCAACCAATGCAACCCCCAGCCACTCGCGTATATTTAAGCGCTCACCTAAAAACAGGCAGGCAAACACCGCCACCAGCACCAGGCTGAATTTATCTACCGGCGCCACTTTAGAAGCCTCGCCTAACTGCAATGCGCGGAAATAACATAGCCACGAAGCACCCGTCGCTACGGCAGACAACGCCAGAAAGGTTAGCGAACGCACAGGCAAAGTCAGCGGATTACTCCACTTGCCAGTCAGCCAGACAAAGGGCGCCAGTAATAGCGCTATCAACACCGTGCGTATCAGGGTAGCAAAATCCGAGTCAACACCATGCATCCCCACTTTGGCAAAAATCGCCGTCAATGCTGCAAACACGGCTGAAAAGAGTGCCCAGAAAAACCATTGGCTCACCATTGCATATTCCCCAATCACCTTGTTATTTTCAAACCCGCCGCTTAATCCACATTTTGCCCGATGCGCCACAACACGCCAGCCGGATCCGTAATACAGAAATCGCGCATGCCCCAGCTTTGCAATTGAATCGGCCAAATTTTAACGCCATATTTATTCACAATATCAGACTCTTCAATATGCGCCCACCAGGCTTCTACATCATGCACCAGCAAGTGCATCATAAAGTTTTCGGCCAGATTATCGGCACAAA
>CAKZJM010000340.1 GCA_936943315.1 uncultured Methylophilus sp.
AATAACTCAAACATCGGGTCATTGGGATCAACGCCGGGAATCCCCGCCGTCTTTACCGTACCCGTGACGCTAATATTAACCACCGCAGCACCTTGGCTGTTGGCAATGCTCGCAAAGTTAGGCAAGGTAATATATGCGCTTGGAGCAGTCATGGTTTTGGCTGAAACAGGCGCGGTCGCTTGGGCGTGATTCACCAGACTATCGCCTTTGA
Source organism: uncultured Methylophilus sp. (assembly GCA_936943315.1). Lineage (GTDB taxonomy): Bacteria > Pseudomonadota > Gammaproteobacteria > Burkholderiales > Methylophilaceae > Methylophilus. The sequence goes on from CAKZJM010000340.1 coordinate 212, forward strand.
TCCAGTAACCGGCACCAAACAAGGCCGCCACAGCCAGTGGAACAGTCACCCAGTGGGTGATCCTAGATTGTAAAAACGATTGCATCACAGTTTCCTTTCTTGCTAACAATACATCCGCCATCAAACGGCGGTTTCTGGCCGTATGAGCGTCAATGTTGTCCTGAAGTTTCACTGTTTTTGTATCGCGTTTGTATCGGCATGGCTACTTGAGCCGCCAAAGCCTAAAACGGAATAGCCAAGCTGCCGTGATACACTGCGTTTTTTGCTTTTTTGACATGCAATGACAGATTTACCGTCTTTCCTGAAGCCTTACTGGCCCAGACGCATGACCGGCACGCTGCGCGATTATGCGCGGTCAGCCATCGGCGCCGGCTTAGGGATTTTGTCTACCGGTTTGCTTTCACTGGCCGCCGTCTCTGGCGACTGGCACGGGGTGATCTTTCTGATTGCGCCCATGGGGGCGTCCGCCGTCATCCTGTTCTGCTTGCCCTCCAGCCCGCTGGCACAACCCTGGGCGATCCTGGCGGGCAACACGGTGGCGGCACTGGCCGGGGTGTTTTTTGCTCATCTGCTGCCTGAGCAACTGGTGTTGGCTGCGGCCTTGGCGATGCTGACGGCGATTGGGCTGATGCGCTGTTTGCACCCGCCCAGCGGCGCGGTCGCATTAACTGCCGTCTTGGGTGGAGAGGCTATTCATCAGCTGGGCTACGGCTTTGTCTGGTGGCCGGTGCTGGCCAACAGCGTGCTGCTGGTGCTGGCCGCCTGGCTTTACCACACGCTCACCGGCTACCGCTATCCGGCTGTGCATCACGAGCATACGCCCAGCTCACCCACCCACATGCACTACCAGTTCGGCTTTAAGCAAGAAGACTTGCAAACCGCACTGGGGCAGTTTCACGAAGTGCTGGACATTAACCCCGAGCAACTGCAAAGCCTGCTGGAAAAAACCGAGCTCATCGCCTATCAACGCAAGCTCGAAGCCATAGAATGCAGGCAAATCATGCGTCCGGTGACTACCACTTTCGAGTTTGGGGATGCGCTGGAAACGGCCTGGCAAGAGATTCTTAAACAGCCCGAGCCCGCCGTCCCAGTGGTGAATAAAGCGCAGTTGGTGATTGGCCTGCTCAGCGTGGCCGATTTTATGCGCCATGCCAAGGCAGAAAGTTACCGCGAAGTGGCGCCTGCGCTCAGGCGACTGATCCGCTGGTCACCCACCACGCACAGCGACAAGCCAGAAGTGGTCGGCCAGATCATGACCGCCCCTGCCATCACCATTGCGGAAAACATGCATCTCATGCATACCATCCCGCTCATGACCAGTCACCATTTACAACTGCTACCGGTGGTCGATCAGGCAAATAAACTGGTCGGCATTCTGACCCAGACCGACGTCATCCGCGCACTTTACCGCTAACGATGGTCTGATTTTTCCTGCTGCTGAAAAGGCACGATCACCTCGCGCGAGGCCAGCACAATCTCGCGCAAAAAACATAACAGGCCCAGAATGAGCGAGGCCATGGAAATAATAAAAGACACCATCACCAGGTGCGGCATGCGGAAACCGGTTTCCACCGAAATAAACATACTGGCAATCGACACACAAATACACAAGGCCGCAAACGTCGCCAGGCCGATGGCCCGTCGCAGCCATTTGGTGCGGCGAACGATGATTCTCAACTCATCTTTAAACCGCTCGCGTTTTTCTGCCGGGGCATCAGTCAAAAAGCGCGCGCGGTCTATCGACCGCCCCAGGCGCCCAATCAACACGCCCAAAATCGAACCAATCCCGGTTAATAAAAATACAGGGGCCACCGCATCGCGGATGGCATCTGAGACACTGTGAATTTCAATCATGGTATTAATCATGGACTGCCTGCAGGTAAGAAGAAAAAATGATCAGCATAGAATCAATCATTTAGCGATGAATCTTGCACTGTTTTGGAAAAGAATGCACTACAAACAGGCATGGGAGATTTGATATTGATATAAAACAGGGTTTTACCGGTTAGTTTAAGGGATTAAAGCAGGAATTAGCGGCACTTTAAGTACTTTTGCGCTACTCATATTGCAATAAAAGCATTTTTCTTGCCATTCTTTTTCAATTCGACCCCTCTAAACGGGAACCATTCTTGCTCTAAGCAATGCTTGAACGAGTCGCAACCATTCAGCAAGTAGAGAAAAGAGACAAGATAGATGCACCCGCAACCTTTAACAGAGGATTTGGCTAACCACTTCAAGAAGGTCAATGATTTTAGAACCCATATTTACCAGCTACAACACGCCTGGGACAGCCTGGCACTGATGGCGCAACTGTCGGGCACAGGCTCCGAAATGGAAGAAACCCGCAGCGCATTCAACTCCATCTCAAATGACGTATTGCGCCACCTGTCACAAGAAACCCTGCACAAGACTGCCGCACAACTGTCTTCAAAAGCGTTTGAAATTATCAACCTGCTGGTGCGCAACCTGTTTGAACGTACCGCCGACATTGGTTTTTTTGCAACGGATGACGATGTGCGCGAATACCTGGAAAACCAGGCTGCGGACAGCCTGGATGCCGAAGACCAGCACCGGCTGGAGTTCCGCTTTCAGGAATACCAGAAGAAATACACGGTTTACGAAAACATCGTACTGTTTGATGCGCAAGGCCATTTGCTGCATCAACTGGATGATACGCAAACCACCTTGTTTCATTACCATCCCATCGTCGAGTTGGCGCAGCAATCGACCGCGCCTTACGTAGAGCGTTTTTACGAAACCGAGATCAACGGCCGGTTGCGTAAATCGCTGGTGTATGCCCACGAAGTCAGGAGCAAAACAGATGACCGGCCCCTGGGCGTGCTGTGCCTGTGTTTTAAATTCGTCAATGAGCTGGAGACCATTTTCCATAACCTGATTTCACACAACGACTGGACCATAGGCGTTTTGCTCGATGAAGAGCGCACGGTCATTGCCTCCAGCGACCCCTACCAGATTCCGCTGGGCATCAAGCTGTGCGTGGATACTGATACCGACTGGTTTATCACGCGCTTTAGCGGCCGCGAATATCTGTGTGTGACCAAGCAGTCTGAGGGCTACCAGGGCTATCTTGGCCCAGGCTGGCTGGGCCAAGCCATGATTCCGCTGGAACACGCTTTTAATCAGAGCATACACGACACCGTGAACAATATTGATGCGGAAACGCTACGTAAAGTCATGCGCAGCCCACTGATTTTTTCTGAGAGCCTGTTGAATATCCCCAAACAGGCGGCGAATATCCAGAGCAAGCTCAATCAATCCGTCTGGAACGGCAATATCTGGCAGAGCAATTACGTTAATACGCAGCAGAAAAACTTCTCCAAGAGCCTGCTTTCGGAAATCAGCCATACCGGCCACAAAACGCAAAAAATCATTGAAAACATGGTGGCCGAGTTATACCAGACCGTGGTGTCGGTGATGCTGGAAAACTCCAGTTTTTACGCGCAGCTGGCCGTAGAGATCATGGACCGCAACCTGTATGAGCGCGCCAATGATGTCCGCTGGTGGGCGCTGACCCATGTGTTCAGGGAGTTACTGGCGCAAAGCAGCCTGGCCCAGGAAGACAAAAGCAAAATGACCGAGGTGCTGCGTTACATCAACAGCCTGTATACGGTGTATGACAACTTGATCGTGTTTGACCGCAAGGGTGAAGTCATGGCGGTGTCTAACCACCGGTATGAGCATTTGCTTGGCACCCAGCTGACCGATGAATGGGTCGGCCGGACGCGTAGCTGTGCGACTACCCAAGACTATGTGGTTTCGCAGTTTGAACAAACGCCCTTATACAACGGCAAGCATACCTATATATATGCGGCCCCTATCCGCCACCTGGATGGTAATAGCATCGTGGGTGGCATCGCCATCGTTTTCGATAGCACCCCGCAGTTCCAGGCCATGCTGCGTGATGTGATTCCACGGGACAAGTCTGATACGCCTGTCAGCGGCAGCTTCACCCTGCTGGTGAATGATCAGCTGAACGTCATTTCAAGCACTCATTGCGACTTTGCCATCGGCGAAACGTTTGAGCTGATGCCTGCCATCGGCAAATTAAAAGAAGGCGACCAGCTGTTTGATATCGCCATATACAACAACACCTATTATGCCGTGGGCGCCCGCGCCGCCTACGGTTACCGTGAGTTCAAGAGCGAACAAGACAGCTACCGTAACAAGGTTGTGGCCCTGATTTTCACGCCACTGGGTAAAGTGGACGAAATCAATCAGCGTATCGAGGCCGAAGCGCAAGTGATCCATAACAAGTTCAACCCCAACCTGTTTGCGGCCACCGGGGAAGATAGCCAGGAATATGCCACGTTTTATGTGGGGAATTCGTGGATGGGGATTGAAGCACGTTTTGTGCGCGAAGCGATTGATGAAGAGCAGTTGCGCACCTTGCCAGAGTCGCCTTTTATCGCAGGCATGCATACCTACCGCGATGCCGTCATCCCGGTGATCGACCTCGCCCGCATGCTGGGGCATCCACATTACTTCACCGATTACCGGCAAATTGTGGTCATTGAAGATAAAGCCAACGCACTCAAGTTTGGGCTGTTTGTGTCGGCACTGGGCGAGATTCCTTACCTTTCTGGCTCGCAGATCCAGGCCATGAATACTTTTTTCAAAGGCGCAAGCCACAACCCTGGGATCGCGATTGCCAACCTGGCCCAGAACAGCATGCTGACCCTGGTCACCGCGCAAAGCCTGTGGGACAAAGTCCTCTCAGTGCGTTCAGGCGGCGCTGAACAGGTGTATGCCTGATGAATAGTCAGACCACCCTGGTTGGCCTTATGCAAAACGACATCATGGACTCCTTACTCACAGCACAGCAGCAGCGGTTACTGGATACGCTGCTGGATAATCTGGATGGCATGATTTACCGCTGCCTCTATGACAACAACTGGACCATGATTTATGTCAGCAAAGGCTGTGACAACCTCACTGGTTACCCTGCGCGCGACTTACTGCTCAATAAGGAAATCTCATACGAAAGCATCACCCATCCCGATGACAGGAAAAAAGCGCGCGCCACGATTGCCGCCGCGATTGAAAAAGGGGAGCGTTTTGAGCTGGAGTACCGCATCGTGCGCGCCAATGGCGAGGTGGGTGGCCGAACGTGGCAGTGCAGTGCTGGACCCGGCCGGGAAGCCGGTCGCGCTTGAAGGCATCATTCAGGACATCAGCAGCCGCAAACGTATAGAACACGAGTTATTCAGTACTGAGCAAAAATACCGCTCCATGTTCGAAAACTCCACGCTAGGCATGTTTCAAACCACGGAATCGGGCACTTACCTCAATGCCAACCCGGCGCTGGCCAAACTCTACGGTTACGCTTCGCCTGCCGCCCTCATTAGCGACCTCAATAACATCAGCAGCCAGCTTTATGTGTCAGAAGCCCGCCGCGACGAGTTTACCGAAGCCATACGCACACAAGGGCGGGTACAGAACTTTGAATCAGAGGTTTACCGGCTGGCCGGTGACACCATCTGGATTTCGGAAAACGCGCATGCCGTGTACGACGCCCACGCCAATATCCTGTATTACGAAGGCACGGTCGAAGACATCACCGACCGTAAAAATCACGAATTGCAAATCCGCCAGATGGCGGTCACCGACAACCTGACCGGCCTGCTTAACCGTCATGCTTTTAGCGGCAAGCTGGCCAGCCTGATTGCCGAAGCGGACAAGATGCAGCGCAAGATTGCGATTGCCTTTATCGACCTGGACCATTTCAAGCTGATTAACGATACGCTGGGCCACCGCGCTGGCGACAAGCTGCTGGAGAATGTGGCGCAGCGACTGATTCAGAGCACCCGCCCCACCGATGCCATTGTGCGTTTTGGTGGCGATGAATTTGTCATGCTTTACCCTGGCCTGCGCGCGGCTGAAGACGCTGAACCGTTACTGGCGCGTGTCATGGAGGCTATTTCAAAGCCGATTGCAATTGGCGACTATGTGTTTAACATGACTTGCAGTGTGGGCGTGAGTATTTACCCCGATCACGCCCAGGAAATAGATACGCTGCTCACCTGTGCGGACTCATCTGAGCTCATCCTCTTGTTACTCTTGGACAGGATTTCTTCTAAATCACTCTCGGAGCAAGGTCGTGCATTATA
>CAKZJM010000341.1 GCA_936943315.1 uncultured Methylophilus sp.
ATATAACAAAGCAGAAACTAATGCGCCTGAAAACCATGTTAATGATTGGGAGTTGGGTGTTGAATGGCAGCTTGCACCAGAAGTTGAGATTATGGCTGAATACCACCGTATGAAACGTAATAACTTGGTGACTGGTAACCGTACAGGAACTCAAGACTACCAAAGCTTTACTGCAGACGCTTTGCGTGTTCAGGTGCAGTACAACTTCTAAAACTAAACATACGAAGCTCCAAAATTTAAATCCCGCACGATTGCGGGATTTTTTTTATTTTATATATAGTTAAAAGTAATATAAAAATAACGAATAATTATTTTTTAAAATATAAATACTCTGAAATAATGCGGTCATTCAATGCAGCGAGGGACATCATGTCTACAGTGTTAAACAAACCGGAACTACAAACTGATGAGGCGCTGCTGGCTGTCGTTGCGGCTGCTATTTCAGCGGTGCAGCGGGATACTGGTTATGGATCCATTGAAATCACAATACATGATGGCAGGGTGACGCAAATTGAGCGAAGAGAAAAAGTTCGTTTTGACCACCAGACAAAACCTAAGAAGTAGTGGATATTTTTACTGAGTGCTGACCAGGCTGCTGGAAGTGATTAAATTACGGGAGAATTACATGCAGTTAAAGAAAATTAGTCTTGCACTAGCAACCGCAAGTGTGTGGTGGCTGGGTAATGGCGTGGCCTCGGCAGAAGAGGTACAGCTGGCTGAGACTCAAGTAGAGGATGCGGAACAACAAAAGAAAGTAAAAGCGCGTCTGGAAGAAATCAAGGCTGAAGAAAAAGCGGCAGCCAAGGCGGCTAATGGTTATTACGTTGAGCGTCGCAGTTATGGCACGCAAAAAGAAACTGAGCCACCTCGTTATGTGAAACAGGCTAACAAAACCTGGTTAAGAGATTTTGATTCTTTTGCCGATGTCGATTGGCTGGACCTTGGTTTTGAACATCGTGCGCGTTATGAAAGTCGTCAAAATGACTTTCGTCGTGCACAAGAAAACATTGATGATCCAATATTGTTACGTACACGTGCTTATGTTGGCTTGAAAAATATACTGGACCCGTTCCGATTCGCAGTTGAAGTACAAGACTCCCGGCGTAACAATAGTGATTACAACGGCAGTACTGACCGTCGTTTATCAAACGATCCAAAAGATATTGACCATGCCGATTTCATCCAGGCTTATTTGGAGCTGTATTACAAAGACAGTATTTTTGGCAAAGATGACTTAGGTAATAGCCGGCCATTTTGGATTCGCGGTGGCCGCTTGGCTTGGGAGGACCTGGATCGTCGCCTGATTGCGCGTAATGAATGGCGTAACACCACCAATTCGTTTCAGGGTATTCGCGCCAATATCGGTGAAAAGAAAAACGATTGGCAATTGGAAGTCTTTGCTGTGCAGCCAGTGCAGCGTTTTGCAAACCAGTTAGATCAAGTTGATCATGCTCAAAAGTTTTACGGAATTGTCGGTGACTGGCGTGGCTGGTCTGAATACGTAACCATTCAGCCTTACTATTTTTATTTGAAGCAAGATGGGAGCAAGGTTGAATATGACGGTAATGGTACTGCTTTTAGTGATCGAAGCGTCTACAGTGCATTAAGACAGGCGCAAGCCCAGGTTGACCGCGAAATTAATACTGGTGGTATTCGTCTATACGGAATTATTCCAGGCACACAGTGGGATTTTGACGCAAGCTATAACAAGCAGTGGGGTAATGTACAACGTTTCGTGACCAATGCTACGACCTTGACATTAGCTAACGGGCGCTACATTACCGTTGATCAAGATGCTTATGCTTATAACGCTGAGGTAGGTTACACCTTTAATAAACTCTCATGGAAGCCGCGCTTCAGTGGCTCTTACGGTGTAGCGAGTGGAGATCACGTCTCAGGCGGCAATGCTGGAAGAGACACTTCAGATAGTCAAGGATTCGATCGCTTATTCGGTTTTGCGCGGCCATGGTCA
>CAKZJM010000342.1 GCA_936943315.1 uncultured Methylophilus sp.
TTGTGGGCGTTCACGTTCCACCTCCCATAACCAGGTCAAGGCCAGCTTACTGAGCCGCTCGGCTTCCAATTGGCAGAACACGGCAGAGAACGGTTGTGCAAATTCCTGGTTAAATTCGGCAATCACCTCGGCGGCAATCTGGTCCAGTTGTATTTTTAGGGCTGTGGGTTCTGTACTGTGCCATTCCAGCGAAGATTGACGCGTCCAAAACGCCGCCAGCACGCGGTGGATGAGGTCGCCACGTTGCATGGCATCCAGGCCGTTGTGTGGGGTTTCCAGCTTGCGTGCCTTGAGACGGTATTGGTAAAACGCCCAGGCAGGGCAGAGCGCTTGCGCCCGTAATAATCCGGTGCCGCCACTGATATGTTCGCCCTCTGTGACCGGGGGTGCCTGGTGGTCTTCCAGCCATTGCCAGTCTTGGCGGCTGTGGCGGGCGAGGGTTTCAGCCAGTGTGGCGGAGACGGGTGTAGCAGGTACTTCTGCAATGGCTTGTATCAGCGGGCTCATACGCAACAGCCGGTCACCTTCCTGACGCGCATAAGAAAAAATGACTTGTTTGGCAGACTGTAATAGCCGCTGGTGAATATGCGTGGCAAAAGCCATCTGCACTTCGCTGCTGGCGTTGGGCGTACCTGCCTGGCGCTGTAATTCGGCCGGGATCAGCGCATTGGTGCGTGACAATGGCGGCCACAGATGGTCGTTCATGCCCATGACCCACACGCCATCTAGCGGTTGCGCGCTGGCTTCCAGCATGCCCATGACCGTGATATTGGGCAAGCGCACGGTTTGCGGCTGGAAGATTTGCGCCTGGCACAATTGTGAGAGCCTGAGCAGGGCGCTCATGGCATCGACCGGCCCCAGCCAGGCATCAAGCGCGGCCAGTTGCGTCAACACACTCTGAAACTTGGTCTGGCACTGATGCTCATGACTGGACAAACTGCGCTCACCCGGCCAATGGGTGGCTTGCAGCAATGCCATGAACGTGGTGGCCCAGGCTGAGGGCGGCTGCCTGCGCGGCGCCTGTTTTGCCAGGTTGAGTAACTCGGTCAGGTCGGCCTGCAAGGCGGGGCTGCTAATCGGATATTCATCTTGCTGCTTGCGGGCGACAAAGCGGGCAAAGGTATAGGCATGCACCTGCAAAGGCAGTTGGCGACGCATCTCGGCATCCAGTGCCGCGCGGGCATCGGCTTCGTAGTGTGCTTGTGACCAGTAGATATCTGCCAATAGCGCAGAAAGCTCGGATTGCGGTAATGGTGTGGATTGAAACGCCAGCCGCAATAGACTCAAGGCGCTGTGTACCAGCGGCCAGCGGCTCAGAGGCAACCCCAGTGAAAACTCATAGCAGCGCGGCGTTTCGGCATGTGCGGGATGCAGTGCTTCC
>CAKZJM010000343.1 GCA_936943315.1 uncultured Methylophilus sp.
TCAGCGAAAAACTGCGCGAAGAGAAATACGCGTTCTCAGACCAGGAAGTGAAACAATACTTCCCCGAAGACAAAGTGCTGGCTGGCCTGTTTAAAGTGGTCGAAACCATTTTTGGCGTGCAGGTGCGTAAAACCGATGCACCGTTATGGCATAAAGATGCCAGCTTCTACGAAATCAGCGACCAGCAACGCCAGCCAATCGCTTATTTTTACCTCGATCTGTATGCGCGCCATGGTAAGCGTGGCGGCGCCTGGATGGACGAATGCATCACCCGTCGCAAAACAGCCAGCGGCATTGAACTGCCCGTCGCTTACCTGACCTGCAACTTCTCGGCGCCGGTCGGTGGCAAGCCAGCCCTGTTTACGCATGACGAAGTCATCACCTTGTTCCATGAGTTTGGCCATGGCCTGCATCATATGCTGACGCAGGTTGATGAATACAGCGTGTCTGGTATCAAAGGCGTGGAATGGGATGCGGTTGAATTGCCCAGCCAGTTTATGGAGAACTTCTGCTGGGAGTGGGATGTGCTGCGCCATATGACTGCACATGTCGATAGCGGCGAACAACTGCCCCGTGCCCTGTTCGATAAAATGGTGGCCGCCAAAAACTTCCAGGCTGGCATGCAAACCGTGCGCCAAATCGAGTTTTCATTATTCGATATGCGTCTGCACAGCAGCTTTGACCCGGCAGGCAAACAAACCGCTCTGGACGTGCTGGAACAAGTACGTGAAGAAGTAGCCGTATTACGCCCACCCAAATGGAACCGCTTCCCCAACAGCTTTAGCCATATTTTTGCCGGTGGCTATGCCGCAGGCTACTACAGCTACAAATGGGCAGAAGTGCTGTCTGCAGACGCCTACAGCCTGTTTGAAGAACTGGGCGTATTGTCTGAAACCGCTGGCAGCCGCTTTAAAAACGAAGTCCTGGCGCAAGGCGGTGCCCGCCCGGCCATGGAGTCGTTTGTGGCTTTCCGGGGCCGTGAGCCGAGTATGGATGCTTTGCTGCGGCATAACGGCATGGCAAGTTAAAATAAAAAACCAAGTTTCAAAACTTGGTTTTTTTGCACTACACGCTTAATAATGGTGTCTTAGCTGTGCAATCCAAAGTGCATCCTGCTCTACTTTATACACAATTCTATGCTCGTCATTAATACGGCGTGACCAATAACCACTTAAAGCGTGTTTAAGTGGTTCTGGTTTTCCCATACCACTAAATGGTTCGCGCTGAATTTCCTTGATCAGCTTGTTAATCCGCTCAAGCATTTTTTTGTCTTGCTGCTGCCAGAATAGATAGTCATCCCAAGCTTCATCCGCGAAAACCAGTTTCATAAGTCACCTTACTCAATAAGAGTATGCACTCGACCTTTACCGGACTCTAACTGCTCAATCGCATTCATCAAGCGCTTAGTGTTTGAGGGGCTGCGAAGCAAATAAGCGGTTTCCTCCAGCGCCTTGAAATCTTCTAACGAAAGCATGACGACAGATTGCTCACCATTACGCGTAATAATCAGTGGCTCATGGTCCTGGCAAACTTTATTCATGGTACTGGCAAGATTGGCTCTCGCGGTAGAGTAAGTAATTGCATCCATTTGGCACCTCCGTATATGTACAGAAAATTGTACATCAATTTTTTCTAAACGTCTAACCTATACTTTTTGCTTCATTTGACTTAGTCTTGCAACAAATGATTAAAAGGATTGTTATGTTTCGAGTCGGCATGCTCTGTTTAGTATTGACATTTTTCACCACAATTTCTTTTGCCGCAAAAGAAGAAGCAGATGATATTCAGGCAAAAACCGCCAATGGCGATGAAGTTGTTCTGCATTCAAATGGTTATTGGGAGTTTAAAGATGCTAAGAAGGCAGAAGAAGCCAAGGTAAAAGTGGAGCAATTTGAGCGCAGTAATAGTTGCCCACTGGGGATGCGGCCTAGTTTTCTGGGTATAGGCCGTTGCATTGCCTATGACGATCCTATCCTGAAACGCGGCTCTTTAAGCGGCAAGAGCCGTTAAGGTGCAAGCACTAAAACAGGGCAGCTGAGGCTGCCTTGTTGCTTTATAAGGCTAAGTTTTGGCCTAAGGATGGCGACATCTGCATGACCACGCCCGTCCACACGGGGTTTAGCCGTTTCAGGAACGCGCCTTGCTTAATCAGGAGGTTACCTTTTATATTGAAACACCCATGATTAACTCACTCGACTTTGCGCGTCACGGCGATAAACAAAACTCAGCCTTTTTTGAGGAGTACCTGCAAAAGCTACTGGAAGAACGGGATCAGTTAGGGCTGACCGAGATGATCCAGGAAATTGATGCACTGATGATCACGGTGGACCCGGATCACTCGATTCAATATATCGCCGAATTATCGCTGATGACTTCTTACCACTACCTGGTGACCCTAGAGAGTGAAAAGCATTGGACGCATATTTTACGCATAGACCTCAACTCGCCCGATTTGCTGGTGCGCGAGGTCAAGGACCCCAACTTGCGCGGCATTTTCCGCTCACTGAACGAGATTTACCCGGTGGGTGCACGCAAACCGAATAGCCGCTACATGGGGGAGATTATCCGCGTCAGCAATCTGCATGAAGTGGTTAAGTTGCAAGAGGAGCGGGAGTTCCGCTTCTTCACGCAAGATGAAGTGCGCAAGCTGGAGCTGCCTGGCAATGTGGCGGTCAGCAAACCATCCCCTTATACGCACAATATTGTTGGTTATATGAAGCGCGAGCCGGGGGAATTACGCGTGTATTCACTGGGCATCAGTACCATCCGCCCGGACGTTCAGGCGGCTTATGAGCAGGCTAAAGACCAGCAAGCCAAGCTGCGCATCGATGACCTGATTTTGCCTGTAGACCATCTGGCGACCCGCGTGTATAGCCAGAACCGTGAAGTGGCGATTCTGGAATACCTGTCCTGGTCGAGCTACTTTTTCTGGGGCGCTTACAATATCTGGGACCAGAACTCCTCCACCAACGTGACCAAGAGCGTGCATGGCTTTGCCGAAACCAAGAGTCCGGCCAAGGTATTTACCGCCAACAACACCCCTTATTTCGTCAACCACCTGGAAAAACTGCCTTCACCCACCGAAACCTTTGTGCGCAACTACGGCCCGCGCCTGCATCATATTGCGCTGTCGGTGAAAGACGGCACGCGTGATGGTCAGGAGAATATCGACTTTGTGGTCAATGCCATCGCCAGCCAGGGCAAAGGCTTTTTGCTTGATGTGATTGGCTCGAAAGAGGAAGGCCTCAAACAGATTTTCTCTAACGCCTCTGAGCACTCGTCGCTGATTATTGAGTACGTGCAGCGTTATGATGGCTTTGATGGCTTTTTTACGCGCGACAATGTCGCCAAACTGACTGAAGCGGCAGGTGTGGAGGAAGGCGTACTCGAACAGCAGGCAAAACTGAGCCAACTGGCAGGTAAATAATCCCTCTGTCACGCAATTTGGCGAGTGCTTTATACTGCTCGTTTTAAATGGGCAGAGATTTCCATGGATCATGACTTCTGGCATCAGCGCTGGCAAAACCAGCAAATAGGCTTTCACCTGGGTGAGGTCAACCCGATTCTGTTAGCGCACTTTCAGGCACTAGGCTTGCAGGCTGGCCAGCGCATCTTGGTGCCACTCTGTGGCAAAACGCTGGACATGCATTGGCTGTTGGCGCAAGGCCTGCAGGTGGTTGGTGCCGAACTCAGCCAACTGGCCATTGAGGCCCTGTTTGCAGACCTCGGGATCACGCCGGAGATCACCCAGCTTGATCATTTCAGGCATTACCGTGCCGGCAATATTGAGATTTTTCAAGGCGACTTTTTTGCACTCACACCCACGCTATTGCGGTCTGTCGATGCCGTGTATGACCGCGCTGCCTTGATTGCCCTGCCTGGTGATATGCGTGCCAGATACGCTCAACACCTGATGCAGATCACAGGCACCGCTCAGCAATTGCTCATCAGCTTCCAGTACGATCAATCTTTGGTGGCAGGCCCGCCCTTCAGCGTCAGCAAAGCAGAGGTTAGCAGCCACTATGATAATGATTACACCGTGACAGAGCTGCAAAGCATCCGCATGGAAAAAGGCATGCGCGGGCTATATCCGGCTGAAGAAACAGCCTGGTTACTCAGCCCGCGTTAACACACAGCCCGCCAGGCTGTCATGTTGCTCCA
>CAKZJM010000344.1 GCA_936943315.1 uncultured Methylophilus sp.
TGCCACAACGTCTGCCCGTTCTTTGCCGAAGCGCTGGCCCGAAGACGCCAGATAAAGGCAGCTGGCGCCACGCTCACTCTGGATCAAGTGAATGATTTCGCCTATGGTCTCAACAAATTCAGTACAAATGACGAGCCTTTCCAGCTCTTCAATATGTCTGATTTTGGCCAGGATAATGGTATGTTCAGAGGAGATTTCTGTCTGCATTTACAAAGGGTAAGCAAAAAATGTGCGCGTTTTTTTGGGTCGCGACTCAGGGGGCCGTACTATACAGCATCATGCAAAAAAACAGGAGGCGTGTTTTTGGGTGGGGATGACACGTGTTGAAAACTGCCGTTCGGCTCAGGCAGTCAGCCACTACTTAGTGCCAGCCACCGCCCATGACTTTGTACAAGGTGAGCTGGCTGGCAGCATCACTCAGTTGCAGGGTGACCAGCGACTGCTGGGCGGTATATAACGTCCGTTGCGCATCCAGCACCACCAGGTAACTGTCTACGCCATTTTTAAAACGTGCGTCAGCCAGCTGAAAAGCGGCAGAAGCGGCATCGGTAAGTGATTGCTGGGCTTCAAGTTGCGATTGCAGCCCTTCGCGTTGCGCCAGCGCATCCGCCACTTCCCTGAAAGCGGTTTGGATGGTTTTTTCGTATTGGGCCAGCAGGATGTCACGATTTTGTTCACCTGCGGTCAGGTTGGCACGGTTACGGCCTGCGTTGAAAATTGGCAGACTGATTTGCGGAACAAAGGACCAGATGCTGGAATTTTTGGCAAACAGGCCAGACAGCTCGTTACTTGCTGAACCATAGCTGGTTGTGAGCGTGATCGCTGGAAAAAACGCAGCACGCAAGGCCCCGATATTGGCATTCGCAGCTTGCAATTGATGCTCTGCGGCCAGCACGTCTGGCCGCTGCTGCAAACGCTCAGAGCTGATGCCTGCCGGTAGCGGCTGGGCGACGACACTGCCCAGAGTTGCTGAAGGGTGAAGTGAGTCAGGCACGATGCTGCCAGCCAGCAGGTTAAGGGCATTGATATCCTGCTTGATTTGCAGGGTGTAAGTAGCCACCGCGACGCGGGCAGCATCAACACTGGTTTGCAACTGCTTTAAGGTGAGTGCGTTGGCCACACCCAGCTCAAACATTTTCTGGTTGATGTCGTAAGTGGCTTGCTGGCTTTGCAAGGTTTGCTGTGCGATGGCGAGCCGCTTCTTGTCAGCCGCCAGCGTCAGCCAGGCCGTGGCGACTTCTGCCACCAGGCTGATCTGCGTACTTCTACGGTTTTCCTCATTGGCATAAAACGTTTGCAGCGCTTGCTGGTTAAGGTTGCGTATGCGGCTAAACAGGTCAATTTCATAAGCACTAAAGCCCACGGTGGCGCGGTAAATATGAGAGACGTTGCCGCTCTGGTTGTTACTGGCTGCCACAGTCCCCGTGGTACCCGTGGTCGCTGCGCCTACATTGCCCACATTGGACAATCCCTTGGAGGCCGTTTCAGACAGGGTGGCCGCGACGGTCGGAAACAGATCCGCACGCTGAACCTGATATTGCGCACGCGATCGCTCTATGGTGAGTGCAGCCACCCGAAGATCGCGGTTATTTTTGAGCGAGAGGTATATCACCTGGCGCAGTTTATCGTCACTGATCAACGACTGCCATGGCAGGTCGGTAAAGGCTTTTTGATCGCTTTGCGCATTGCCTACATTCGCCGGTACCGGTGCAGCAGGGCGGGTATAAAAAGGCGTCAGGTCTATGCAGCCGCCCAGGCTTAAGCTCAGGGCCACTGACAGCGCCAGGGTTGTGGGTTTAAGGGTCATCATACGTTTAGTCATGTGCCGTCTGCGCTGGGTCTGCATCTGGTTGGTAAGGGAACAATGAGCGTATCAATACATAAAACAAAGGCACAAAGAAGACCCCCAGGAAGGTGGCTGTCAGCATGCCGCCGAGCACGCCGGTGCCGATGGCCTGGCGGCTGACAGCGCCCGCACCATGACTAAACGCCAGGGGCAGCACGCCAAATATGAAGGCAAGCGAGGTCATCAAAATAGGCCGCAGACGCAGTTTGACCGCCTCTAGGGTAGCCTCAAGTAATGGTCGCCCCTGTTCTTGCAGGTGCTTGGCAAACTCCACAATCAGGATGGCGTTTTTGGCGGATAAGCCTATGGTTGTGAGCAGCCCGACCTGGAAATACACATCCGCCGTCATCCCTCGCAAACTGGTCGCCAGCACCGCTCCTAGAATCCCCAGTGGAACCACCATGATCACCGAGAATGGCACCGCCCAGCTTTCATACAGGGCTGCCAGGCACAAGAACACAAAGATGACTGACACCGCGTAGAGCAACGGCGCCTGTGAGCCGGAAAGTCTTTCCTGGTAAGACTGTGCGCTCCACTCATAGCCGATGCCGGCGGGTAACTGCTTGATGAGTTCTTCAGCAATGCGCATGGCTTCGCCAGTGCTGGTGCCTTTGGCGGCTTCGCCCACAATTTCTACTGAAGAAATACCGTTATAACGCTCTAGCAAGGGGGAGCCTGAAATCCAGCGTGTATTGGAAAACGCGGAGAACGGCACCATGTCGTTAGTGCTGTTGCGCACATACCAGCGGTTAATGTCTTCCGGCTGCATGCGGTAAGGCGCATCGCCTTGCAGGTACACCTTTTTGACGCGGCCTTTATTAATAAAGTCGTTCACATAGGTGCCGCCCATGGCAATAGACAGCGTGGAGTTGATACTGGCCGTGGTCAGGTTATAGATGCCGGTTTTCTGGTCATCAATATTGAGCCTGAACATGGGTGTGTCGTCGAGCCCGCTGGGGCGCACGCGGTTTAATTTAGGATTATCTGCCGCCAGCTGAATAAACTTGTTCCGCGCCTCCATCAGCGCCTGATGGCCTAAGCCCCCCACATCCTTGAGTTCCAGCGTAAAGCCTGAACCTTGCCCCAGTCCGCGTACCGGTGAAGGCTGGTTGACGAATAATTTGGCATCGCGAATTTTAGACAGCGCTTTGGTCATTTTATCAGCCAGTGAAGCCGCATCCTGGCCTTCGCCACGCAATGACCAATCCTTGAGGCGGATAAACGCGCGGCCGGTGTTCTGGCTACCGCCGCCGCCCTGACCCAGGCCGGCAATGGTCAGGTATTCAGAAATGACCTCCTGTTGGCCGTCCAGGTAATGTTCGATCTGCCGCAAGACACGCTGCATCCTGCTATCGGTCGCGCCAACCGGTAGCTGAATCTGCGCCATCAGCACGCCTTGGTCCTCGGTTGGCAGGAATGAGCTGGGCAAGCGCATGAATAGGAACACCAGCAGGCCAAGGATGGCGGCATAGATCAGCATGGTGAAGGTGCGCTGGCGCAGAATCTTTTCGACAGTGGCCTGATACGCGTTGGAAAAGCTCTGGAACGCCGGGTTAAACCAGCGGAAGAACCAGCCAAACAGGCCACCGGTGGCGGCATGCCCTTCATGAGCTTGACCCTGAGGCAGGGGTTTTAGGAGGGTGGCGCACAGGGCTGGGGTCAGGGTCAAGGCCACCAGCACTGACAGCAGCATGGCAGAGACAATGGTGATGGAGAACTGGCGGTAAATCACACCCGTGGCACCGCCAAAGAATGCCATCGGGATAAACACTGCGGACAGTACCAGCGAGATGCCGACCAGGGCACTGGTAATTTCGCCCATGGATTTACGTGTGGCTTCCTTGGGGCTCAGGCCTTCTTCACGCATGACGCGTTCCACGTTTTCAACCACCACAATCGCGTCATCTACCAACAGGCCAATGGCCAGCACCAGGCCAAACATGGTCAGCGTGTTGATGGAAAACCCAAAGGCTGCCAGCACGCCAAAGGTACCCAGTAACACCACAGGCACGGCAATGGCCGGAATCAGGGTGGCGCGCAGATTTTGCAGGAACACATACATGATGATCACCACCAGCAGAATTGCCTCCACCAGTGATTTGACCACCTCTTTGATAGAAATACGCACGAAAGGCGTGGTGTCATACGGGATATGCACGCTGAGTTTTAATTCAGGCGGAAAATACGGCTCCAGGGCGGCCAGTTTGTCTTTCACGGCCTGCGCCGTCGCCAGCGCATTGGCACCGGAGGCGAGTTTGACACCAAACGCGGCTGACGTTTTGCCATTCAGATTAGCTACCGGGGTGTAGCTTTCGGCGCCCAGTTCTACGCGTGCCACGTCAGATAAATGCACGACGTAGCCATCCTGGCCAGACTTGACGATGATCTGGTTGAATTGTTCTACCGTCTGTAATTTACTGCGGGCCGTGATCGGTGCGTTAAGTCCTTGCCCCTTGATCGACGGTAAAGCACCGAGCTGACCAGAAGAAACTTCAGTATTTTGAGCCTGTATCGCGGCTGAAATATCGGAAGGGATCAGGCTGTATTTTTGCAGTTTGGCCGGATCCAGCCAGATACGCATGGCATAGCCCGAGCTTAAGGACTGAACGTCACCCACGCCATCGAGGCGGCTGATCTGGTCAATCAGGTTGCTTGAAATATAGTCACCGATATCAATGGCCCGCACCGTGGGGCTATCTGACATCAATGAGATCATCATCAGGAAGTCGATGCCGGTTTTAGCCACCGTCACGCCCTGGCTTTGTACAATCTGCGGTAGCCGCGGCATGGCCTGTTGCAGTTTATTTTGCACCTGCATCTGCGCCACATCGGGGTTAGTGCCTGCGTCAAAAGTGAGGCTGATATTGGCCGTGCCAGCGGAGGTGCTACTGGCCGACATATAAGTCAGGTTATCAATCCCCTTCATGTACTGCTCAATCACTTGCGTGACCGAGTTTTCAATGGTGTCAGCC
Source organism: uncultured Methylophilus sp. (assembly GCA_936943315.1). Lineage (GTDB taxonomy): Bacteria > Pseudomonadota > Gammaproteobacteria > Burkholderiales > Methylophilaceae > Methylophilus. The sequence goes on from CAKZJM010000344.1 coordinate 4,819, forward strand.
GCAGCACCAGTGTAATTAGCATTGATAGAGACGCGGGGTGGCGCAATATCCGGGTATTGCTCCAAGGGGAGCCACTCAATGGCCCCAATTCCTGCCAGCATAATGACTATCGCGATCACCCAGGCAAAGATAGGGCGCTGAATAAAGAAGGACGCCATGATTAAGCTCTTTCTGGGTTAGCGGCCAGCATTCATGGCGGAGGATTTAGTGGAGGATGGCGGGGCTGGCGGCGATGTTGGCTCGCCAGGGTTTGTCGCCACAAACGGCACCGCCTTGACTTCACTCCCCACGCTAATGCCCAGTATGCCATCCATGATCACGCGGTCACCAGCCTCTAAGCCTTTGGTGACACGCCATTGTTCGCCCTGCGCACCGCTGGTTTCCAGCGTCTGTTGCACCACTTTCTGGTTGGCATCGACCAGCAGCACGGTAGGCTCACCGCGGGTGTTGCGGGTCACGGCGCGTTGCGGCACCAGAATCGCTGCCTTGTCTTCTGCCACGTCAATCAACGCATGCACATACATGCCCGGTAACAAAATGCCCTCAGGGTTGGGCACCACCGCGCGCAAAGTTACCGCGCCAGAGGTGGTATTCACGCTGATACCACTGAACTTGAGTTTGCCAGGGTGAGCATAAGTCGAGCCGTCTTCGAGCACCACGCGCACCGGGATTTCTTTTTGCGCGGTGCCGCTGAGTTTGCCGCTGGCAATATCACGCTTGAGTTTGAGCAGGTCGCTGCTGGACTGGATGACATCCACGTAAATCGGGTCCAGTTGTTGCACGGTTGTCAGCGCCACGTCTTGGCTGGCGGTGACCAATGCGCCGGGCGTCACGGTGGAGGTGGAAACAAAGCCGGTAATGGGTGACACTACGCGCGTGAAGTCCAGGTTGATTTTGGCGGTGGCGAGCGCGGCTCTGGCGGCTGCGACATCTGCTTCCCCCTGTTGCAATGCCGCTTGCGCGTCATCGTTGTCCTGTTTGCTGATGGCATTGATTTTCACCAGCTCTTTGTAGCGGTCCGCCTTGAGTTTAAGCGTGGTCAGGGTGGCTTCTGTTTTTTGCAAGGCGGCGGCCGCACTCTGGTAGCTGGCCTGGTAAGGCGCCGGTTCAATCTGGTAAAGCAGCTCGCCCGCTTTAACCAAGGCGCCTTCGGTAAAGGCACGCTGGCGGATAATGCCGCCGACTTGAGGCCGCACCTCAGAAATCATGAACGGGTTGGTGCGCCCCGGCAGGTCAGCCACAATCGGCTGGCTGGCCGGTTGCACGGTAATCACGCCTACTTCTGGGGTTTTTTGTGGAGGTTTGCCGTCTTTCTTGCCGGATGAACACGCGGCAAGGCTGAAGCTGGCGACGCAGATAAGGCTGACGCTAGTGTAAATTAAGGGGGAAAAGACTTTCATAGAGCACCAATAATCACGTTTTTCTTTGCTTGTCTGGCAAGGTTATATTGTGTCTGACAAGATTCTACTGTGTTTGATTGGGCGTGAATGTAACGATACGTATCAGTCGTCATCAATCGCAGCGATATGATTCTGACACATACTATAGACTGTGTGGGGCAAAAATAACAAGGGCTACTTGCGTAGCCCTGGTGCGTTAGAGAATATGCCGCTCAAATCGCCGCAAAACATGGGCTGACATGCCCTTGGCCAATTCTTCTTCACCAAAGAAGACGGCTTCGCCCAGGTCTTTTTGCAGGCGCTGGTATTCGTCTTCATGATGGGTGCGGATCACCACTTCAATGTCGGGTTTCAATTGTTTGGCAATCTCGACCATTTTGCGGATATTCATAGAGTCGGGCGTGGCAATGATGAGCATGGCCGCATTGGCAATATGCGCCTGGATGAGCACCATGGGGTCAGCCGCATTGCCCGAAACGGCAGGCTGGCCCTGCTTACGCAGTTTTTCGACCAGTTCGCGGTTTTGTTCGGCCACCACAAAGGGGATGGCTGAAGACTCCAGTGACTGGGCGATGCGTTTGCCTACCCGGCCATAGCCGACCAGCACTACCTGGCCTTCGAGGAACTTGCGCTCGGTGGTCATGGGCAATTCACCATAGGGGTCCATGCGCAATGATAACCGCCGCGCGACATCCGATTTATTCACTACCCAGTTAGACAGCGGCTTGATGGATGCGAACACCAATGGGTTGAGCGCGATCGAAATCAACGCCCCGGCTAACACCAGGCTCATGCCATCTTGAGACAGCAGGTCGAGTGACACGCCCAGGCCCGCCAGGATAAACGAAAATTCGCCGATCTGCCCCAGGCTGGCGGCCACGGTCAGCGCAGTATTCAATGGGTAGCGCAGTGCCAGTACGATGGCAACCGCTGCTAGCGATTTGCCCAGGATAATAATCCCCACCACAGACAATACCTGCATCGGATGCTTGATGAGTACCGCCGGGTCAAACAGCATGCCGACTGCGACAAAAAACAGCACGGCAAACGCGTCCCTAAACGGCAGTGAGTCTTCAGCCGCGCGGTGGCTGTATTCCGATTCACGCATGATCATGCCCGCAAAAAACGCACCCAGCGCAAACGAAACATTAAATAAAGACGAGGCAAAGAATGCCACGCCAATGGCGACGGCAATCACAGTCAGCGTAAACAGTTCACGCGAGCCTGTGCCTGCCACATACCATAGCAACCACGGCAAGACCCGTTTGCCGACGACCAACATAATGGCGATAAACCCTGCAACTTCAAGCAAGGTCATGCCTATGGTTTCCCATATGGCGGTGGCATTGGCCGCCTCGCCCTGGCCGCCCAGCGCCCCGGCCAATGCGGGCATTAGCACTAATACCAGCACGGTCACCATGTCCTCTACCACCAGCCAGCCCACGGCGATCTTGCCGTTCATGCTTTCGAGGATGCGTCTGGATTCCAGCGCCTTGAGCAGGACCACGGTACTGGCACAAGACAGCGAAAGCCCGAATACCAGGCCTTGCCCCATGTTCCAGCCCCAGGAATGTGCGACCAGCATGCCAAGCAGGGTGGCCAGCGTCATCTGCGCCAGTGCGCCGGGTAAAGCGATGCGCTTGACGGACATCAAGTCTTGCACGGAAAAATGCAGGCCGACGCCAAACATCAATAACATGACGCCGATTTCAGACAGTTGGGAGGCGATTTCTACGTCAGCGACAAAGCCTGGCGTGGCTGGCCCGATTAGAATCCCTGCAAATAAATAACCAATCAGTGCAGGCAGTTTGAGTTTTTCGGCAATCAGTCCAAACACCAGTGACAGCGCAAATGCGGCAGCAATGGTGGTAATGAGAGTCAGGTCGTGGTCCATGGCAAGGTTTCTAATAAATGATTGTTATTGTTGTGGGCATTGATGGAAATTAAATTGGTTTCTCACACTGACCCTAAGCAGGCAAAAAAGTTGAGCAATTTTTATTTATATCAATGTATAGCCTTTTATCTTGCAGTAAGTGGAGTAGGGCCGTCAATGATTAAACGCGCATCAACGCCCTCAGCCCGCAGTGTGGAGAGCCGCAGGCGCTCAAAAAGAAAGCCGTTGCAAGGCGTATTCACATAACTGCTCCGCGCGTTGCCAGCGTTGCGATTCACTCAAACTGCCAAAATAGACGATGCTGAACACGCCTTCAATGGTGGACTGGCAATACAGGCTGATCAAGTCAAAGTCGACCCCGGCGGACAATTCGCCATCTGCAATGGCTTGTTTAAGCAGGCTGTCGATCTGGCTGATGCGTTTTTTTTCCCAGGCAAAGCGCAGTTGCAACAACTCCGGTGAATCATCAATGCCTACATACAGAAAAAATAACACGCGCTGGATAGAGCTGGGCTCAATATAACTGCGAATCTCGTGCAGGCAATAGCGTTTCAGGTTAGCCAGCGCACCCAGGGCGGGTTCTGCCTGAAAGGGGGAGGCCTGCTGGATGACGCGTTCGGCCATGGCAGTCGCGACTTCGAGTTTGCCTTTGTAATGGCCGTAGACCGCGCCGCGCGATAGCTGCGACATTTCGGCGATATCTGCCATGGTGGCGAGGGTAAAGCCCTTGCGGTAAAACACATGTTCCGCCGCATCCAGTATTTTGTGCATCTTCTTTGGTTTTTCTGGCCATGATTTCTAGGAGGATCATCCATCAAACAATAGGCGTATGATACCAAAAAATAATTAATCAGTCATGACTGATTAATTATTTATCTGCGGATAGAATATTGTCATCCATAGAATAAAGGCATGCTCATGTCCCGTTTTTTCTCCCGCACATTGTCGCTTAGTGCGCTTTTAATTGTCGCTGCATGCCAAAAGGCTCAATCGCCCGAAGCGGCCGCAGCACCCCCCGAGGTCTCTGTGGTGCAGGTGCAACTGGCTGACATCCCGGCAGAAGTGGAGTTGCCAGGCCGTGTCGAAGCGTACCGTATTGCCGAGGTGAGGGCGCGGGTTTCCGGGATTGTGGCGAAACGCTTGTACCAGGAAGGCCAGGTGGTTAAAGCCGGGACCTCACTGTTTGCAATTAACCCGGAACAGCTACAGGCCAGTAAGCTTGAAGCAGAAGCCGAGCTGGCAAGGACAGAGGCCAACCTGGTCAACGCCAATGACAAGCTGCAACGCTATCAGGCACTGGTCAGTGACCAGTCGGTGAGCCAGCGCGATTACCGGGCAGCACAAGCCGAAGCCCAATTGGCTAAAGCTGAAGTCGCTTCAGCACAAGCCAAATTAAACCGGGCCAAGCTGGATTTGGGTTACGCCAATGTGACCGCACCCATTGATGGCGTCGCGCGTCGCGCCCTGGTGACGGAAGGCGCATTGGTGGGTAAAGATGAAGCGACGCATCTGACCACCGTGGAGCAAGTGAATCCGGTGTATGTCAACTTTGCGCAGTCATCCTCAGAGGTGTTTGCCCTGCGTAAAGCCTTGCGTGACGGCCAACTGAAAGGGAACGACGGCCAGTTCAAAATTGAATTGTTGTTGCCTGACGGATCAGTGTATCCAAGTGCAGGAAAACTCTCATTCTCGGATGTTTCTGTGAACCAGACCACGGATTCCGTAGTCATGCGTGCCATTTTTGAGAATCCACAGCAAGAGCTGATGCCAGGTGCCTATGTGCGCCTCAAACTGCGCCAGGCAACGAATCCGAATGCCATCCTGGTTCCACGCGATGCCTTGATCCGCGACCAGTTTTCGGCACGGGTCTGGGTGGTGAATGCTAAAAATGAGCTGGAATCGCGTGAAGTGCAAACCGGCAGTGTGGTCGATAAGCAATGGGTGATTGAACAAGGCCTCAAGCCAGGCGAGCGGGTCGTCATCACCAATGCCGCCACGCAAACGGCGGGTACCAAGGTGACGCCCAAACTGGTCAATGCCAACGATGCCCACACCAAAGCGCTAGCCTCTTAACCGGCAGTTTATTGATAAGGCCGTCTATTTAAAAAGCAGCCCACAGAAAGACACGCCATGAGTCGTTTTTTTATTGATCGCCCCATTTTTGCCTGGGTGATTGCCATCCTGATTGTGCTGGCGGGCCTCATCTCGATCAAACAATTACCGATAGCGCAATATCCTGACATTGCCCCGCCGGTGGTGAATATTGCCGCCACTTATCCTGGCGCCTCGGCCAAGGTGGTTGAGGAAACCGTGACCTCGATTATCGAGCGCGAAATGAACGGGATGCCTGGGCTGATGTATGTGTCAGCCACCAGTAACTTTGGTATGGCGTCAGTGAGCGTGACGTTCAGGCAGGGCACCAACCCTGACCTGGCGGCCGTGGATGTACAAAACCGTCTAAAGAGCGTGGAAGTCCGCTTGCCGGAGATTGTACGCCGTAGCGGCATCATGGTGGAAAAATCAGCGGATAGCTTTCAGCTGATTGTGTCACTCACTTCAGAAGATAACCGCTACAGCGAAATTGACCTGGGCGAGTTGTCTTCAGCCACGGTCATGCCCACGCTTAAACGGGTGCAAGGCGTCGGTAAAGTACAGTCTTTCAGCCCGGAATATGCCATGCGTATCTGGCCGGATCCGCAAAAGATGGCGGGCTTGAACGTGGGCGTGAGCGAGATTGTCAATGCGTTACGTAGCTACAATACGCGCCTGACTTTGGGTCAAGTCGGTGCCAGTGGCGTGCCTGAGGCTGCGCCACTTAGTGTTTCGATTGAAGCCGAGGCCACGCTCAAAACGGTAGAAGACTTTGCCAATGTGCCGCTGCGTACACAGGCAGACGGTTCGGCCTTGCTGGTAAAAGATGTGGCGCGGGTCGAGTTGGGCAGCAGCGACTATACCTATAGTTCTAAAGTCAATGGCAAGAATGCGGCCGGGATGGCGATCAAGCTGGCGCCTGGCTCCAATGCGGTAGAAACCATCAAGCGCGTCAAAGTGGCGATGGAGCAGATGCAGCCGTATTTTCCGCCGAATGTCACTTTCCAGCTTTCGTATGATTCCTCTGCGTTTGTCTCGATTTCGATTAAAAAAGTGATCCAGACACTGGTGGAAGCGGTGTTGCTGGTGTTTGTGGTCATGTACCTGTTTATGCAGAACCTGCGTGCCACGCTGATCCCCACCATCGTAGTGCCGATTGCCCTGATGGGCACCTTCGCCGTGATGTATTGGCTGGGCTATTCCATCAACGTGCTGACCATGTTTGGTGTAGTGCTGGCCATTGGGATTCTGGTGGATGACGCCATTGTGGTGGTGGAAAACGTAGAACGACTGATTGTAGAGGAGGGCCTCTCGGCTTATGACGCCACCATCAAGGCCATGTCGCAGATCAGCGGTGCGGTAGTCGGTATTACCGCGGTACTGGTGTCAGTGTTTATCCCGATGGCGTTTTTCAGTGGCGCGGTGGGCAATATCTACCGCCAGTTTTCACTGGCTTTGTCTGTTTCCATCAGCTTCTCGGCCTTTTTGGCGCTGTCACTGACCCCCGCGCTCTGCGTGACGTTGTTACGGCATGAGACAGGTAATAAAGCCCGCTTTTTTGTCTGGTTTAACCGCAGTTTCCAATGCTTTACTGAGCGCTATACGCGGCTGACCGGTGGTTTGCTCAGTAAACCCTTGCGCTGGCTGGTAGTGTTCGCCTTGATTGTGGGGTTGGTCGGCTGGCTGTTCATGCGCTTGCCAAGCGCGTTTTTACCTGAAGAAGACCAGGGTAACTTCATGGTGATGGTGTCATTGCCGCAGGGCGCCACCCTGGCCGAAACCGCTGAAGTGCTGGGCGATATGAGCCGCTATATCCAGGAACATGAACCGGTCGATATTATCTTTGAAGTCAGCGGTTTCAGCTTTTACGGCACCAGCACCAATAGCGGCATGCTGTTTATCACGCTTAAAGACTGGGCTGAAAGGCCGAAAGTTGAACAACAGGTGAAAGCCATTGTAGACCGGGTTAACCAGCAGTTTTATGGGCGGCCTAACCTGAGCATTTTTGCCATGAATGCACCACCCTTGCCTGAACTCGGTAGCGTAGGCGGTTTTGACCTGAGGCTGGTCGATAGAGCCAGCGTCGGCATTGAGACCTTGATGAAGGCGCGTGACCAACTGGTGACTGAATCCACCAAACACCCTGAACTCGCCAATGTGTTGTTTGCCGGTTTGTATGATACGCCGGTAGTCAATATGCAGCTAAACCGCAGCAAAGCCAATGCGCTCGGGATTTCGCTGGATGAAATCAACGATTCGCTGGCGACCTTGCTTGGTTCCAATTACCTGGGCGATTTTGTCTATGGCAACCAGGTACGCAGGATCATTGTGCAAGCCGACGGCAAGCAACGCCAGACACTGGAAGACATCAAGAAAATCCGCCTTAAAGCGGCCGATGGCAGTTTAGTCCCGCTGTCTTCCATCATGACGCTGGATTGGGGCATGGGCTCGCCACAGCGCACGCGCTTTAACGGTTTTCCATCGTTTAATCAATGGTGGCGCCGCACCCGGCTACAGCAGCGGTGAGGCCATGCACAAGATAGAAACGCTGGTACAAGGGCTGGGCAAAGGCATTGGTTTTGAATGGGCTGGCCAGTCACTCGAAGAAAAACAATCCGGCAGCCAGGCGGCGTTGCTGTTCGGCTTGTCTATCCTCATCGTGTTCCTGGTGTTGGCCGCCCTCTATGAGAGTTGGGCGATCCCGTTCGCGGTGATGATGGTCGTGCCTTTGGGGGTGTTGGGTGCTTTGCTCGGCGTGACTTTGCGCGGCTTGCCAAACGACATTTATTTCAAGGTCGGCCTGATCGCGACCATAGGCTTGTCCGCCAAAAATGCCATCTTGATTGTCGAGTTTGCGCGTGAACATGTGCTGCAAGGCATGCCCTTAATCGAAGCCAGCCTGCTGGCGGCCAAAGAACGCTTGCGGCCGATTGTTATGACCTCACTGGCCTTTGGTGTCGGCGTGATCCCTCTGGCATTTTCCACCGGCGCAGCCTCAGGCGCACAAGTGGCGATTGGCACCAGTGTGCTCGGCGGCATTATTGCCGCGACAGTGCTGGCGATCTTTTTTGTACCGCTGTTTTTTATTGTGGTGGGGCGCTGGATGAAACAACCTGCCTCCCAGCAAAAGGTGTCACATGAAGTTTAAGCATATTTCTAGCCCATGCACGGTGCTCTTGGCACTGGCGCTCAGCAGTTGTTCGCTGATGCCCGACTATTTCAGGCCAGCACCACCGGTGCCCGAAAGCTATCCAGGACAGACAGGTTCAGGACAGACAGGCAGTGAATCCGTCACTGAAGCCCCACCACTCAACTGGCAAAGCTATTTTCTGGATGCTGACTTGCAGAAGCTGATACAGGTCGGTTTAGCGCACAACCGTGACCTGAAAACAGCCGTCTTGCGGATGGATGAAGCCAAGGCCACCTATGGCGTGCAAAAGGCTGACCGCTTGCCAACCGTGCAAGGCAACCTCAATTACGACCGTAGCCGTACCGTGTTCAGCTCTAGCCAGGCCTTCGAGGCCGAGCTCTATCGTGTAGGTGTGGGTATTTCAGATTATGAAATTGACGTGTTTGGCCGCGTGAAAAGCCTGACACAATCTGCCTTGGAGCAATATCTTGCCGTGACCGAAAACCGCCAGGCCGTGCAAGCCACGCTGGTGACCGAGATCGCCATGCAGTACGTCAACCTGCTCGCCCTGCATGCGCAGGTCAAACTGTCACAGCAAACGTTGGCTGACCGCAAGCAAACCCTGCAACGCACCCAGCGTCGTTTCGAGGTCGGCCTGGATCAGGTGCTGGATGTGAAAGCAGCGCAGATACAAGTTGAGCAAGTGCAGGCCCAACTTGCCCAATGGCAACGCCAACTGGCCACCACGCAAAATGCCTTGTATTTGCTGCTGGGTGAACCTTCACATCAAACGGTCTTGCCGATCAAGCCACTAGAGGAGATCAAGCTGGCTGACGTGACGCCCGGCTTGCCTTCCACGTTGTTAACCCGCCGCGCCGATATCCGTGCTGCCGAACATCAACTCAAAGCCGCCAATGCCAATATCGGCGCCGCAAGAGCCGCGTTTTACCCACGCCTGCAACTCACCACCAATGTCGGTTTGGTCAATTCAGACTTCGCTAAACTGTTTTCTGAAACAGGCAGCAACTACTGGGCTTTCAGCCCGCAACTAGTCATACCGATTTTTAACTATGGCCGTAACAAAGCCAACTTCAACCTGGCCGAAACCCGCCAGCGGATTGAAGTGGTTAATTATGAGAAAACCATACAGACTGCATTCAAAGATGTCATGGATGTGTTGAGTACGCGCACTGCTATCGCCGAAGAGGCCTCCGCTAGAGATCGCCTGAAAGAACTCGAAAGTAGCCGTTTGCAACTGGTGAAACGCAAGCTTGATCAAGGGTTGGTCACTTACCTGGAGTTGCTGGATGCACAGCGTAGTGTGCTGGATGCAAAGTCTCAGGCCGTGCAGATTCAGCAGCAAGCGTTACAGAATCAGGTGGGGTTGTATAAAGCTCTTGGTGGGAGTTAGCAGATGGTTTTACATCAGATTTTTTATTTGTGAATCATAAAGTCCTCGTCAGCAGCTCTCAAGATGCACACATTTGTCATGTTTATTGTTTATTTAATCTATAAATACACATTTACATATATATATTTAGCTAAAAAGTGACGTCACTATAAAAACATGTAATATAAATGCTAAAGTATATGCATGTGTGGTTTATAGCTTTTGCGGTAATGTCTGTTGCTTTAATTTTTATTAGTATTTATGTTTTTAATTGAGTGGAGAAGCATATGAAACATTTAATTCAATTAGCCGTCGCAGTTGCTCTAGCGTTCGGTACAACTCAAGCTTTTGCTGCAGGTTCGATTATTGTGACTGAACCAGGTGATGATGGTGTTAACATTGAAACCAATGCTTTTAACGGCTCCAGTTTCGACATTACTAGAATCGTATTTGATTTTTCTGGCACATTAACTGCCGACGGTAGCAATCTGGTGATTGATGGCTCACCTACTTCAATCACTGCACCAGCCGGTGGTTCCGCGACGTTCTTCGGTAGTGGTGCTGTGTTCGGATTTGACTTCACGAGTTTTAATTCGCTTGAAACCTTCAGTTTTTCATGGGATCCGGACTCAGCCACGGATGCTGACTATGGCGCATTAGGCTTTGATTTTATTGGTGGAATAGTGACTGCTTACACAACCGCTGGTGAATACTCAGCGACTTTTGACTTAGTTGGTTCAGGCCCAGATGTCTCTGCCGTAATTTCACCTGTGCCGGAGCCAATGACTAGCGCCAGTTTGTTGGCCGGTCTGGGCGTGTTAGGTTTGGTACGTCGCCGCCGCGCCTAACGGATTGGTTGCCATTAAAGCCCATCGGTTTGATGGGCTTTTTTATTTCCCTAATATCAATCTCTCCGTTCGTTGATCTGGTTCATAAACATCACGCATTCACACTTTATCTCACCGCACATAGTGGTCATTCCAGCATTTGCGGGTACTATCTGCCCTCTGCCATTCAAGAAACGTCGTTCCCCTCATGCAAAATGAAGTCAAACAGCCCATCCTCCATGCCGTTGTGGCAGCCGTGCAACTGCCGAATGTCAGCGATATGGAGTTTGAAGCTTCGCTGACCGAGTTACGTGAACTGGCCAAAACATTGGGTTACAAGATTGTTCACACCTTCGTACAAAAACGCGCAGGCTTCGATATCACGGGCTATCTCGGCGTGGGTAAGCGCGAAGAAATTCGGGAGTATGTGCGTAGCATGTCTGGCGACCCTGAAGCGCTCGCGTTTAACCCTGAGGCAGTGAATATTGAGGCGGTGCTGGTTGACCATGAGATTTCGCCTTCACAGGCGCGTAATCTCGAGCTAGAGGTTGGTTGTGAGGTGATGGACCGCACCATGGTCATTCTGGAAATCTTCCACCGCAATGCCCGTTCACGTGCGGCCCGTGCGCAGGTGGAGATCGCCCGCTTGGGCTATATGGCGCCAAGGTTGCGCGAAGCGGCCAAACTGGCTGGCCCACAAGGGCGGCAGCGTAGTGGCGCGGGTGGTCGCGGCGCAGGGGAGTCGCATACTGAGCTGGATAGACGCAAGATTCGCGACCGCATTGCCGAGCTGCAACAAGAGATTGTGATCATGGCGAGCGGCGGACGCAACGCGCGCGGCGACAGGAGCGGCAGACGCTGGCGAGTGTGGCGCTGGTGGGTTATACCAATGCCGGTAAATCGACATTGATGCGCGCGCTGACTGGCAGCGAGGTGCTGGTGGCGAACAAGCTGTTTGCTACGCTGGATACCACCGTGCGTGCCTTGTACCCTGAAAGCGTGCCGCGCGTGCTGGTGAGTGATACCGTTGGCTTTATCAAAAACCTGCCGCATGGCCTGGTGGCGTCTTTTAAATCCACGCTGGATGAGGCACTTGATGCTGCACTCTTATTGCACGTGATTGATGCCAGTGACCCCGGTTTTGAGCGTCAGCTTGAAGTGACGGATCACGTGCTGCAGGAAATTGAAGCAGACTCCGTGCCGCGGATTCGCGTATTCAATAAGATCGACTTCGTGGGCGATGCGGCTGCGCAAGCCGAGTGCGAAGCGGCGCTCCGCCTCAAATATCCCGATTGCATCGTCATGAGTGCGCGCCGCCCCGAAGAAGTTGCCATGCTGCGCCAGACGATTGTCGACTTTTTTCAGCAAGACCTGGTAGAAACCGAGCTTTTTCTGCCCTGGTCAGCCCAGCACCTCCGCGGCAACATTTACAGCACCTGCCAGGTGATCGGTGAGCGCTCAGAGGATGAAGGCACCTTCTTCACCTTGCGCGGCGAACCCAATGCCCTGGAGTATTTGCGCGAACAGCTTTCGCAGATTCAATAATCAACGCTCGCATGACGAGTCAAAAATACAAACTCTCGTTTAAAACATATCTCAGTGCTTTGCGCTGGCCAGCTCAATAAACGCCTGCACGTAGTCTGTGTGGGCATCCGATTCCCGTATCCCCAGGTAAATCTGCTTGGCAATCCCATGTTTGCCAAGCTTGACTGGCACCACTGCAAACCGGCTTTGCGATTCCTCCACCAGCCAGCGCGGTAAGGCGGCGACACCACGTCCGCTGGCGACCATTTGCAGCATGATGTCGGTGGTTTCTATCGGTTTGTGCACCTGCGGGCTAATGCCTGCAGGTTGTAGAAACTGGTTGTAAATATCCAGCCGGTCTATCTCTACCGGATAAGTAATCAACGTTTCTTGTGTCAGCTGTTCAGGCAACACGTATTCCAAACTTGCCAGCGCATGCTGTTTGTTTACCACCAGTACTTGTTCATAATCAAAGACGGGTTGAAACAGCAGGCCAGGTTTATACAGCGGGTCCGGGGTGACCAGCATATCAATCTCATAGCCAAACAACGCGCCGATGCCGCCAAACTGGAATTTCTGTTTAACGTCTACATCGACATCGGGCCAGGCCGCCAGGTAGGGTGAGACCACTTTTAGCAGCCATTGATAACAAGGGTGGCACTCCATACCGATGCGCAAAGTGCCGCGTTCACCCTGGGCAAACTGGCGCAGGCGCTCTTCAGCCAATGCAAGTTGCGGCAGCAAGCGGTTAGCCACGGCCAGCAAATATTGCCCGGCCTGGGTCAGTCGCAGACTACGGCCTTCGCGCAACCAGATATCCGTGCCTAATTGCTGTTCGAGTTTTTTCATCGAATGGCTCAGGGCCGATTGCGTCAGGAACAACTTTTCAGCGGCGGCGGTGAGTGAGCCTTGCTGCTCAACTTCCCGGATGATGGCTAAATGAATCCGTTCAATCATGGTTTATGTATGAATAAAATTAATCAATAGTTGAAATAATACCATTTTACTTCATGGTTAGCCTTTCCTAGAATGCGGGTTCTTAAGCGATTACGGAGAGGTTCACATGGTCACCACACACAATCTTGGATTCCCGCGTATAGGCGCCAAGCGCGAACTGAAGTTTGCGCTGGAGGCTTACTGGAAAGGGCAGTCATCATTAGACGCATTGCAGCAGGTGGGCAAG
>CAKZJM010000345.1 GCA_936943315.1 uncultured Methylophilus sp.
AGATGCTGGCCATGATGGACATACACCCCTTCGGCCACTTTGGTGAACTCGAAACTGGCTGCCTGCGCAGGGCTACAAAACGTTACAAAAGCGAATGTAACATAGACACACGACTGCTTGATTTTTGATAACATGACGACTACCCATGAATGTTTCATACATCATAATCAAATCATTCATGACGACAAAGTGACCACTGTCACACCTCATTTCAAGGAGAGAGCATGAGTTCTACGCAACGCTATACCAAAGTTGCCATTATTTTGCACTGGCTGATCGCATTCGCGATTATTGCCATGTTTGCCCTGGGCTGGTACATGGGCGAGTTGCCTAAAGATGGTCCCAAGCAAACCGCTTTTGACCTGTTTGACCTGGGTCTCTATACCTGGCAAATGGATGAGCCTGCCAGCGCCAGAACTTTGTACTTCAACTTACACAAATCGCTGGGGTTCAGCTTGTTATGGCTGATCCTGTTCCGCGTATATTGGCGTATCAGCCATACCCCGCCTGCCATGTTGGCCAGCTATTCTGCGCTCGAGCGCAAAGTGGCAACAGGTGCCCACCATTTATTATATTTGTTGATGGTGGCCATGCCGGTAAGCGGCGTACTGATGACGCTTTACAGCAAATTTGGGTTGAAATGGTTTGGGGTGGAAGTGTTTGGTGGCTTGGACAATGCCGACCTGCGTGATCTGTTTAAAGAGTCCCACGAACTGTTTGCCAATATTTTGCTGGTGATCTTCATTGTGCATGTGGTGGGTGCGCTCAAACACCGCTTTATCGATAAAGATGAGACCATGTCTCGCATGTCTTTAAAGTAATCACCAACTAGACTAAAAAAGCCTGCAATCGCAGGCTTTTTTATTGGCTGTTGTAGATTTTCTTTTTCCTAAACTGCAAAAAGTGCATGGCTATTGCGAGAGCCAGTGGAATGGTCTGCAAAAAATGCAGTAATCCATTTTGGAATATATTTAACCTTCTGATTTTAATAGACTATTTTTGTAGGCATAAGCTTTGCTCACTCGCTTCTCATGTTGGCAATAAAAGCCAGCAACGCAGGGATTTTAATCATTTAAAAAAAGCGGGTAGTGATGTTAAAAACGCAGTGGAGGGAAGGAGCCAGTTTCAGACATCTGATCTGGTTTGGGTTTATCGTATTGTGGTTAAGTACTGCGGCTTTCATTAGACCGTTGGCATTGCCTGATGAAGGTCGTTATGTCGGTATTGCCTGGGAGATGGTGAGTAGTGGTAACTGGCTGGTGCCCCATCTGGATGGTCTGCCTTACTTTCATAAGCCACCCCTGTTTTACTGGCTCACTGCCGCCAGCTTAAGGGCTTGTGGCCCTCATCTGCCATGTAGCAGGCTAGCCCCGCTCCTCGCTGCACTCATGATGGCACTCACGCTGTTCAGGTTCTTGCAGCGGCATCTCGATAAAAAAACGGCGATAGTGGGTTTCATCGCCTTGCTCACTCAGCCTTTCTTTTTCGCTAGTGCTGAATTTGCCAATCTGGATATGCTGGTCGCTGGCATGATTGCAATCGCGATCATGATGGCTGCTGAATTTATCTGGGCGCGGGAAAAAGGCCATTCTGCCAAGCGCTATTTAGTCGCCACGTATTTTTTTGTGGCTGCTGGTATCCTCGCTAAAGGGTTGATCGGGATCGTCTTGCCAGGGGCAGTCGTTCTGTTATGGCTGGGAGTGACCAAGCGCTTGTCGATGCTGAAATCTTTCTTCTGGTGGCCTGCTACGCTGTTTTTTTTACTGGTGTGCAGCCCCTGGTTTTTGTACATGGAGTCGCAGTTCAAGGGTTTTCTCAGTTATTTCTTCATACACCATCACTTTGAGCGCTTCACCGGTAAGGATTTTAATAATCAGGAGCCGTTTTGGTTCTATGTGCCCGCCCTGCTTTTGTTAACCCTGCCTTCGTCCTTGTGGTTCTTGAGTTTCCGTCGCAGTGAATTCCGGCAGTGGCCAGTCATGGACAAAGAAATCGCCTGGCTGATGTTGTGTTGGATTGGATGTATTGTGGTGTTCTTCTCTATCCCGGCCTCGAAGCCGCTGGGATACATTATGCCTGTATTACCTGCCGTGGCTGGCCTGGTGGCCCTGTTCATGCGCCAGTCCTGGCAAGATCATGTGCTCAGGCAGCGTGGTGTAGCGTTGACATTTGCGGTCGCAAGCATCGCCTGCATCATTGCAGTGGGCACCATTATTCACCATGCTAAAAAAGTAGCGACGTACCAAATGGCGGCGCAAGCGAAGGCGCTAGCTCATCCAGATGATCAACTGGTCATGCTGAATAAATACCGTTTCGACTTATCGTTCTATCTGGGATTGACCCGCCCGGCCTGGATCGTGACCGACTGGCAGCAAGCTGCGAGTGCACCATTGGCAGATAGCTGGGAAAAGGAGTTGCTGGAGGCTAGTGAGTTTGATGCCAAAACCGCTAGCAAGCACCTGATTTCATATCACGTGTTGGCACAGCAAATGTGTCATTTAAAACCCAACCAGGCGTTGTGGGTTGTAGGCGACGCTGGCAGTGCCAGCCAGGTGGCACCGTTGTCATATTACAAACCGTTAGTGAATGTGCGCGAGCATACTTTAGGCCGCATCGGCCCGATGGAGATCGCACGCCTCTGTTCAAACGCGTCAGCTAAAACAGAGTAGCGGCGAGGGCGCTAATTTCCACCCAAGCCAAGTTCTCAATCTCAAGCTCTGAATATTAAGTGTGATATTGCGGGCTGAGTTTACGCAGTGTTTCCAGCATGCAGGCCGCATGCTCCGGCGGTGTCCACTGCGTGATGCCGTGCCCGAGGTTGAATACATGCCCATGGCCGTGTCCGTAGCTGGACAAGATACGCGCCACTTCTTTTTCAATCGCAGCTGGTGAGCTCAGCAAAATGGCTGGATCCATATTGCCTTGCAGGGCGACCTTGTTCCCTACGCGTTGGCGCGCTTGAGATAAGTCCACGGTCCAGTCCAGCCCCAGTGCATCGGCACCGATGTCGGCTTGCGCTTCCAGCCATAAGCCACCGCCTTTGGTAAAGACAATGCTTGGCACAGGGTTACCTTCGGTCGTTTTGGTGAGGCCAGCCACGATTTTCTGCATGTAATTAAGCGAAAACTCGGTGTAGGCATCGTGTGACAGTGCGCCACCCCAGGAGTCAAAAATCATCACAGCCTGTGCACCAGCGGCAATTTGTGCGTTGAGGTATTGAATCACTGTTTGTGCGGTGACTTCCAAAATGCGATGCAACAATTCTGGTCTGGCATAGCCCATTTTTTTGGTCGTCAGAAAGTCCGTGCCGCCTTTACCCTCCACCATATACGTGGCTAATGTCCAGGGGCTGCCGGAGAAACCAATCAACGGTACGCGGCCATTAAGTGCTTTGCGGATACTGCTCACGGCATCAAACACATATTGCAGTTTAACCATGTCAGGCACTTCCAGTTTCAGGATATCCTCTTCTGCCTGCAAAGTGCGCTCAAACTTCGGGCCTTCGCCTTCTTCAAAATACAAACCCAGTCCCATCGCATCCGGCACGGTGAGAATGTCGCTAAACAGGATGGCGGCATCCAGTTGCGGGTAGCGGTCTAGCGGTTGTAAGGTCACTTCTGTGGCGAATGCTGGGCTTTGGCATAGTTGCATAAAGCTGCCAGCGTTTTTACGGCTTGCACGGTATTCTGGCAGGTAGCGTCCGGCCTGGCGCATCATCCAGACGGGGGTGTATTCGGTGGGTTGGCGCAGCAGGGCGCGTAAAAAGGTATCGTTCTGAAGTTGGGTCATCTGATCGTGATTGCCCGCTGGACAAAGGGCAGGTCAATAAATTGTAAAAGCATGATTATAAAGGCCAAGCCCGTGTTTCACCTGAAAGAATGTGGTTTTTTTGCGGTATGACAAATAAAAACGCCGATGGCAGGCATCGGCGTTTGTGGTCTGGCAATTTTAGCGCATTAGCGTGGCAGGGTAGAGCTTCCCATCAGGAAGGCATCCACTTCGCGTGCGCATTGACGGCCTTCGCGGATCGCCCAGACCACCAGTGATTGGCCACGGCGGATATCGCCCGCTGCAAACACTTTGGCTTTGCTGGTTTTGTAGCAGCCTTCGCCATCGGTGGTGGCTTTGGCATTGCCGCGGTTGTCTTTTTCCACACCAAAGGCATCCAGTACTTTTTGCACGGGCGAGACAAAGCCCATGGCCAGGAACACCAGGTCAGCCTTGATGGTGAATTCGGAACCTGGGACTTCAACCATTTTGCCGTCTTTCCACTCAACACGTGCACCTTTAAGCGCGGTCAGTTTGCCGTTCTCACCAATCAGTTCTTTAGTGGTGATGGACCAGTCACGGTCTGCGCCTTCTTCGTGTGAGCTGGAAGTACGCATTTTGAGTGGCCAGTTGGGCCATACCAGCGCTTTATTTTCTTTTTCTGGTGGTTGCGGCATCAACTCAAATTGTGTGACGCTGGCAGCGCCATGACGGTTAGAGGTACCTACGCAATCAGAACCGGTGTCACCGCCGCCAATTACCACTACGTGTTTGCCTGTGGCCTTGATTTGGTTAGGGACAGTGTCACCCGCCACCATTTTGTTGTTTGGCGTCAAAAAGTCCATGGCGAAATGTACGCCATCGAGCTCACGGCCTGGCACATGCAGGTCGCGAGGCAACTCAGCGCCACCGGCGAGAATCACCGCATCAAAGTCACGCTCAAGATCAGCCGCATTGACGTTTTCGCCAACGTTCTGGTTCACCTTGAAGGTCACGCCTTCGGCTTCCATTTGCGCAATGCGGCGGTCAATGTTGGATTTGTCCAGTTTGAAGTCAGGGATGCCGTAACGCAGCAAGCCGCCGATACGGTCATTTTTTTCGAAGACAGTCACTGCATGACCCGCGCGGGCCAATTGCTGGGCGGCGGCGAGGCCTGCCGGGCCAGAACCGACCACGGCAATGTGTTTGCCGGTTTTGTTCGGGTTGATTTGTGGCGTGACCCAACCGTTTTCCCAGGCTTTGTCGATGATGGCATGCTCAATAGACTTAATACCGACCGCGTCGTTATTAATGTTCAATGTACACGCCGCCTCACATGGCGCAGGGCAAATGCGGCCAGTAAAGTCAGGGAAGTTGTTGGTCGAGTGCAGCACATCGATCGCACTGCGCCAGTCCTGGTGATAGACCAGATCATTCCAGTCTGGAATGATGTTGTTGATAGGACAGCCGGTCGTACAGAAAGGAATGCCGCAATCCATGCAGCGTGCGCCTTGCTGTTTGGCCTGGTCGTCTGTCAAATGCAGGACGAACTCTTTGTAGTTTTTGACGCGGTCTTTAACCGGCAGATTTTCCTCTGCTAGGCGCTCAAACTCCATAAAACCTGTGACTTTACCCATGTGAAATCATCTCTTCCCTGTTGCTTGATACAGACGCAACTTTAAAAAGGCCCCGCGCTCAGGCGGGGCATACAATTAACAAAAAACGATTAAGCGGCTTGTTTGGCAGAAGCTGCAGCCATTTCAGTCAGTGCGCGTTTGTATTCGTTCGGGAATACCTTGACGAATTTCGCACGTGAAGCTGGCCAGTCGGCCAACAGCTCTTTGGCACGCGGACTGCCTGTCAGTGCCATGTGTTGCTCGATCAGCCCTTTCAGAATGACTTCGTCAGGCTGACCCAGATGCTGCACTTTACCCACATCGGCTTCAGCAGCTTCAACTTTCTCCAGCGATACCATACTCATGTTGCAACGTTTGGCAAACTGCCCGTCTATGTCATATACATAGGCAAGGCCGCCGCTCATCCCCGCAGCAAAGTTCTGGCCGGTTTGTCCGAGCACAACCACTGTGCCACCGGTCATGTATTCGCAACCATGGTTGCCCACGCCTTCGACGACTGCGGTTGCACCCGAGTTACGCACGCAGAAACGCTCGCCTGCCACACCGCTCAAGAAGCTCTGGCCAGTGGTTGCGCCGTACATGACAGTGTTGCCGACAATGATGTTCTCGTAAGACAAACCACGGAAGGTTGCCGGTGGTTTGATGATGATGCGACCACCACACAATCCTTTACCGACGTAGTCGTTACCTTCACCAGTCAACTCAAAGGTGATGCCTTTGGCCAGGAATGCTGCAAAGCTCTGGCCAGAGGTGCCGGTGAACTGTACGCTGATGGTGCCGTCTGGCAAACCATCATGACCATAGCGGCTCGCGACTTCGTGTGACAGCATGGTGCCCACAGTACGGTTGGTATTGACGATAGGCAGCGCGATGCTAACTTTTTCGCCTTTTTCCAGCGCCGGTTTTGCCAACTCAATGAGCTGGTTGTCCAGGGCTTTGACCAGGCCATGGTCTTGTACATCGTTGTTTTTACGGGAGACGCTGGCTGGCATGTCTGGCAGGTGGAATACCTTGCTGAAGTCCAGGCCATTGATCTTCCAGTGCTCGATACCGGCTTTCATATCCAGCAGGTCAGCACGGCCAATCAGATCGTCAAACTTGGCGATACCGATGCTGGCCATCAATTCACGCACTTCTTCAGCAACAAAGAAGAAGTAGTTCACCACGTGTTCTGGCTGGCCAGTAAATTTCTTGCGCAACTCTGGGTCTTGTGTCGCCACGCCAACCGGGCAGGTGTTCAAGTGACACTTACGCATCATGATACAGCCTTCGACCACCAGCGGTGCGGTGGCAAAGCCGAATTCATCCGCACCCAGCAGAGCGCCGATCAATACGTCACGGCCGGTTTTCATCTGGCCATCCACTTGCACCACGACACGGCCGCGCAACTGGTTTAACACCAGGGTTTGCTGGGTTTCGGCCAGGCCGAGTTCCCATGGCGTACCGGCATGCTTGATCGATGAAATTGGCGAAGCACCAGTACCACCGTCATGGCCTGCGACCACAATATGGTCAGACTTGGCTTTGGCTACGCCTGCAGCGACAGTACCAATACCCGTTTCAGACACCAGTTTCACTGAAATAGACGCTTTTGGATTGGCGTTTTTCAGGTCATGAATCAGCTGTGCCAAATCTTCAATCGAGTAAATATCGTGGTGAGGTGGCGGGGAAATCAAGCCGACGCCTGGCACTGAGAAACGCAGTTTCGCAATGTAAGGGGAAACCTTGTGGCCTGGTAATTGACCGCCTTCACCTGGCTTGGCGCCTTGCGCCATCTTGATCTGGATCTGGTCTGCGCTGCTCAGGTACTCAGCGGTCACACCAAAGCGGCCAGAAGCCACTTGCTTGATGCGTGAGCGCATGGAATCGCCCGCCTTCAGGGCCACGTCTGCTTCAATCAGGTCGCTGCCCAATACTTTGGCGATGCTGGAATCCACTTGTACCGGAATAAAGCGTTTAACGTCTTCACCACCTTCGCCTGTGTTGGACTTGCCGCCAATACGGTTCATGGCAATGGCTAAAGTCGCGTGCGCCTCGGTAGAGATAGAACCCAGTGACATCGCACCAGTCGCAAAGCGCTTGACGATATCTTTAGCGGATTCCACTTGATCTAGTGGGATCGCTTTGCCCGCAGGCTTGATCTCAAACAGTCCGCGCAGCGTCATGTGACGGCGGGTCTGGTCGTTAATCAGCGCAGCATATTCTTTATAAGTCTCATATTGGCCGGTGCGGGTCGCATTTTGCAGTTTGCTGATGGACTGTGGCGTCCACAAATGCTCTTCGCCACGCACACGGAAGGCGTATTCGCCGCCGGCTTCCAGTGCATTAGACAATACCGGGTCAGTACCAAATGCCTGGTTATGCAAGCGTACGGTTTCTTCTGCAACTTGTTCCAGACCGATACCTTCAATCTGGCTGACGGTGCCGGTGAAGTATTCGTTCACAAACTGGCTATTCAAGCCAATCGCTTCAAAAATCTGTGCGCCGCAATAAGACTGGTAAGTGGAGATGCCCATTTTGGACATGACTTTGTATAAGCCTTTGCCGATGGCTTTCACGAAGTTTTTGCCTGCTTTTTCCACATCGCTGGTCATGGTCTTCATGGTTTCATATACCAACCATGGGCAAACGGCTTCGGCGCCATACCCTGCCAGCAAGGCGAAGTGGTGTACTTCACGTGCAGAGCCAGTATCGATCACCAGGCCTGTGCTGGTACGCAAACCGGCTTTGACCAGGAATTCATGGGTGGCAGAGCAGGCCAGCAACGCTGGGATAGCAATGCGACTGGCAGATACGTTGCGGTCAGACAGAATCAAGACGTTGTAACCGTCATGCACGGCTTTCTCAGCCTGGTCATGCAAGATGTCCAGCGCCTGTTTCATGCCTGCTTTGCCTTGCGCAGCATCGTAAGTCAGGTCCAGCACGATAGATTTGAACTGGCCTTTGGTCAGTGACTCAATCTGTTTGAGTTTTTCCAGGCCATCCAGGCTTAATACTGGTTGGCTGCTTTCAAGGCGCAATGGCGGATTGGTTTCATCCACTGCCAACAGGTTAGGCTTAGGGCCAATAAACGTCACCAAAGACATCACCAACTCTTCACGAATCGGGTCGATCGGTGGGTTGGTCACTTGTGCAAACAGCTGTTTAAAGTAGTTGTACAAGGTTTTGGCTTTGTTGGACAACACGGGCAGCGCCGCATCGTTACCCATGGAGCCTGAGCCTTCTTCGCCGTTATCCAGCATAGGCTGCAATACAAACTTCAGGTCTTCCTGTGAGTAACCAAAGGCTTGTTGTGTATCCAGCAAATCTGCATTCAGGCTGACTTGGCCGTTGCCTACATTTGGCAACTCGGTCAGGTGGAAACGCGTTTGCTCAATCCATTGACGGTAAGGCTTGGCTTGCGCCAATTCAGTTTTCACTTCTTCGTCATCAATGATGCGGCCTTGCTCCATGTCGATCAGCAACATTTTGCCTGGCTGCAAGCGCCATTTTTTCACGATTTTTTCTTGTGGGAAGGTGATCACACCCATTTCAGACGCCATCATCACGATGTCATCTTCGGTCACCAGGTAACGTGCAGGACGTAGGCCGTTGCGGTCCAGAGTTGCACCGATCATTTTGCCATCAGTAAAGGCGACGGCAGCTGGACCATCCCATGGTTCCATGAGAGCTGCGTGGTATTCGTAGAAGGCGCGGCGGTCTTCATCCATCAATGGATTGCCAGCCCAGGCTTCAGGAATCAACATCATCATGGCGTGTGGCAGGCTGTAGCCACCCGCGACCAGCAATTCCAGACAGTTGTCGAAGCAGGCGGAGTCAGATTGACCTTCGGCAATCAACGGCCACAGTTTTTCCAGGTCTTCGCCCAAGACGGCCGATTTCATGGTTTCGTGACGCGCGGCCATCCAGTTCACGTTGCCTTGCACGGTGTTGATTTCACCGTTGTGCGCAATCATGCGGAATGGGTGAGCCAAATCCCAGGCTGGGAAAGTGTTGGTAGAAAAACGTTGATGCACCAGCGCCAAGGCAGAGATGACGCGCTCGTCTTTCAAGTCTTTGTAGTAAACGCCGACCTCATTCGCCAGCAACATGCCTTTGTAGACGATGGTGCGGGAAGAGAACGAAGGCATGTAGAACTGTGCCTTGTCTAGCAGGTCTAGGGCGCGGATCGCATGCTCAATCCGTTTGCGGATGACAAAGCATTTGCGTTCAAACGTATTGTTGTCTGTGGCGGTGCTGGCAATAAATACCTGACGCATCACCGGTTCAACAGCTCGCGCGGCATCCGCGATATTGCTGTTGTCGACGGGCACATCACGCCAGCCAAGCAGTGTCTGGTTTTCTTCAGCAATAATCTGCGCAAAAATGGCTTCGCACTTGGCGCGGTTTTCCGCGTTTTGTGGCAAGAACGCCTGGCCCACGGCATAGGCACCGGCGGCAGGCAGGGTCATGCCCAGTTTGGCTGCTTCTTCACGCATAAAGGTGTCTGGCATTTGCATCAGCAAACCAGCGCCATCACCCAGTTTAGGGTCGTAACCGGTCGCGCCACGATGGGTCAGGTTATCCAGCAGTTGCAGGCCTTTGGCGACAATATCATGGCTCTTTTGGCCTTTAATATGGGCCACAAAGCCCACGCCACAGCTATCTTTCTCGTGGCGTCTGTCGTATAAACCCTGCGATTGCGGAGCTAAACCAAACTGGTCGTCCAGAGCGGTTGTGGTATCTTGAGAAGCACTCATCACGTTGTTGTCAGACTGCATGTCCATTGCCAGATTCTTCACTTACAAAACATTTGGAGGAACCTTCAATGATACCGTTAAAGTTTAGCAATTTCAATTGTTTAGCCTGCGTTAAATAACGGATAAATCTTTTTTTTTATCTCAATTGAGAATGGTTTTTATTTACTATTTGAAAATGCAATCAAGGGGCAGTCTTGGGCGCATTTGAGCTCGCTTTGATGGGTGCAGATAGGCACAAAACTCAGGAGGAATGTGTTTTTCATCGCCCCAGAGAAGCTGTTATATGAAAGAAGCTTTTATGTCAGAGAAGCTTTTTACGTAAGAGAATCTTTTGGTTCATGTGTACATTGACGAGAGCTGTACTGTCGATTGGCATTAAGGCAGGTCTAGGGGCCGAGATCTGTGTGAGGTTGCCACAGCAGTCGTCCTGCTGTGGCAGTGCTTGTGCAATTAAAGACTGGCAAATGCCTTGCTGGCTGCCTGCACTGTCTGCTCAATATCCGCATCGGTATGTGCGGCTGAAACAAAGCCTGCTTCAAACGCCGATGGGCCGAGATAAATGCCGCTATCCAGCATGCTGTGGAAGAATTTATTAAAGGCATTTTTGTCTGCCAGCATCATCTCTGCATAGCTGGTTGGGTTGCTGGCGCTAAAGTACAGGCCAAACATACCGCCTACGCTTTGTGCGCTAAAAGTGACACCTGCCTGTTGCGCGGCCTGTTTCATTCCCGCCATGAGTTTGCTGGTTTGCGCAGTGAGCTTGTCATAAAAACCAGGGGCTTGGACTAGCTTCAGGGTGGTTAAGCCAGCGGTCACAGCCACCGGGTTGCCTGACAGTGTGCCTGCCTGGTAAACCGGCCCTAAGGGGGCCAGTACGCTCATAATGTCTTTGCGGCCACCAAATGCGCCTACCGGCAAACCGCCGCCGATCACTTTACCCAAGGTGGTCATGTCTGGTGTGATGCCGTATAGCGCCTGTGCACCACCCAGTGCCACGCGGAAACCGGTCATCACTTCGTCAAAAATCAGCACGGTGCCGTGTTGCGTACACAGGTCACGTAATGTCTGCAAGAATTCCTGGTGCGGCACAATCAGGTTCATGTTGCCCACCACAGGCTCCAGAATCACGCAGGCGATTTCATCACCGAGGCTGGCAAACGTATCTTTAAGCATTTGCGTGTTGTTGTAATCCAGCGTCAGCGTGTGGGCGGCGACTTCTGGGGGGACACCTGCCGAACTCGGTTCACCAAACGTCAACAGACCGGAACCGGCTTTCACGAGCAAAGCATCGGCATGGCCGTGATAGCAGCCTTCAAACTTGATGATTTTATTGCGCTTGGTAAAGCCGCGCGCCACCCGGATCGCGCTCATGGTGGCTTCGGTGCCGCTGCTGACCAGTCGCACTTGTTCCATGCTGGGCACCAGGGTATTGATCAGCTCTGCCATTTCGAGTTCGAGGCCGGTGGGGGCGCCGAAGCTCAGGCTGTTGGCAGCCGCTTGTTGAACCGCAGCAATGACTTCAGGATGGGCATGCCCCAAGATCATCGGCCCCCAGGAGTTGATGTAATCAATATATTCTTTACCATCCGCATCCCATAGCCTGGATCCCACGCCTTTTTTAAAGAAGATAGGCGTGCCGCCCACACTGCGGAAGGCGCGTACTGGCGAGTTCACCCCGCCTGGAATCAGTTGCTGGGATTTTTCAAACAGTTGCTGGTTGCGAGAGGTCATAAGTTTGCAGTCTGCTAAACATCAAAAAAACGTATTCTAACAGAGCCGTTGATTCAGGTTAACGCGCCTCTTGCAGGCGCTGCTGCAATTCTGGCCATGCCATGCTATCGAGCTGTTGGATATGTTGTTCTGCGCTGGCCAGTAAGGCGGATTGTTGAGTCTGTTGCGCCAGCAGCGCGAGTCCGCTCCAGGCATCAATGTGCGCAGGCTGTAATGTGGTGGCACGCTCATAGGCCTGTTGTGCTTCGCTTAGTTTGCCCTGGCCATGCAACGCGCTGGCGAGGTAAAAAAAAGCTTCGGCAGTGTTTAGTTGCTGGGCCAGCCATAAGCGCGCAATTCTTTCTAATGAGGGCCAGTCGCCATTTTGATAGGGCTGGACAACTTGCATCCAGTAAGGTCGGGCTTCTGGGGGTAAATCCCAGAAAGCAGTTTCGCCAGGAGCAGTCGTGGTGGCCGCCTCTTTTTGAATGAGGGCGACGATCCATTCGACCGGCACGCTGTAAAAGTATGCATGCTTGCCGGGGCTTTTGAATGTGCTTAGGGAGACTAGCTCGCCTGACTGATTAAAAGTAGGGCTGCCGCTGGAGCCCATGACAAAGGCTGCATCCGTGCGCACGATCAGGCTGTCGTCATAGGCATATAAAGCGCGCACTTTGCCCGCGATGGTTTGTGGTTTGGGCGGTCCGCCCGGAAAGCCAATGGAAAACACTTCATCACCGTAATGCAGTGACGCTGCCGAGGCAAGCTTAACGGCTGGCAGTTCCAGATATTGGAATTTGAGCAGGCAAATATCATGTCGCCAGTCGGCAATCATGCCTGTGGGGCTGATGCTGTCGCCAAATTTGGAGACACTGATACCGCTGCTGTTCGCCAATACATGGCAATTGGTCGCCACAGTGTCTTTATCAACTACCACGCCACTACCGACGCCATGCCCGCCGCTGGCAGTCATGGCATGCACTTTTACCACAGAGGCCTTTAGGCGGTAGACCAGTTCGTGGTCGGGTTCAGCCAGCACCGTTTGCGCCAGGAGTAACCAGGTTGGCAAAAAACAAATACAAGGCATCAAGCGCATATCAACTCCTGTGGCAGATTGTGTGTAAGCGTGCTCCGATTTCGACCTTAAAAAAGCAAAAAATTCACATTCAGGCCCATATTACCCGTGAAATGCCGCTCAAACAGCGCTAGAATAGCCGATATTTTTGATCGTTTAAGGATTTACCATGCTGATTACAAGCGAAATCGTCGATTTAAACACTCCAACCGGGGTGATGCGTACTTATGTTCATCGTCCAAAACACGATGGCAAAGTGCCAGCGGTTTTGTTTTATTCTGAAATTTTCCAGCAAACAGGCCCGATTGAGCGTGCTGCACGCTTTTTGGCCGGTCATGGCTATGCCGTGCTGGTGCCTGAAGTGTTTCACGAACTGAACCCGATCGGGACAGTATTGGGCTATGACGATGCAGGCCGCGACAAAGGCAATGCCGACAAAATGGCTAAGGATGTTCAGGCTTACGACACTGACAACCGTGCCATGATTGACTACTTGAACGCGCAGCCTTGGTATGACGGTAATCTGGGTGCGGCAGGGTTCTGTATCGGCGGTCATCTGGCTTTCCGTGCCGCCTTGCAACCAGAAGTCAAAGCGACTGCTTGCTTCTATGCTACCGATTTGCACACCACGATTATTCCTAACAAGCCAGGCCAGCACAGCATGGACCGCATCAACGAGATCAAAGGCGAATTGCTGATGATCTGGGGCAAACAGGACCCGCATATTCCTGGTGACAAGCGCGCCGAGCTGTATAACCGTTTTGCAGCGGTGCCCGGATTGCATTACACCTGGCATGAGTTCAACGGACAACATGCCTTTATGCGCGATGAAGGTGAACGTTACGATGCGCAGCTGGTCAACCTGGGGTATCAGTTGACCTTGCAAATGTTCGGTAACGTACTCAAGTAAGCGTGCACAACCAGACTTGAGTGACAGAAAACTATGGTGCTGAATGTCTTATGCCAGTTGCGATTTTCAACACAGCTTGCATGGAATATTCAATACATACCCTAGTCTAAGCACAGGCCAAAAGCCTGTGTTTTTTTTCAACTAAATTAACCATTTATTAGAGATAACTATGACTACAAAAAATGCGGATATTGGATTGGTAGGATTGGCAGTGATGGGCCAAAACCTGGCGCTTAACATTGCGGATCACGGCTATACCATCGCGGTCTATAACCGTGACCCGAAAAAGATGCTGAACTTTATTGAAGAATGCAAAAAGAATGAGCCTTCACACGAACGTGTGGTCGGTCATGCTGACCTGGCTTCTTTTGTATTGAGCATCAAACGTCCTCGCAAGATTGTGCTGCTGGTGAAAGCAGGTAGCGCGACGGATGTAACGATTAACGCTTTGTTGCCTTTCCTTGAGCAGGGCGACATTATTATTGATGGCGGCAATGCGTTGTGGACTGACACCATTCGCCGTGAAAAAGAGCTGGCTGCCAAAGGCATCGAGTTTATTGGCTCCGGCGTTTCCGGTGGTGAAACCGGTGCCCGTTTCGGACCTTCCCTGATGCCATCCGGCACACGCAAAGCCTGGTCCAGCCTGGAGCCGATCTGGCGTGATATCGCCGCCAAGGTTGACCCTGTGACCGGCGCACCTTTAGAAGGTGGCGCACCAGGCAAACCGGTAGAAGGCGGTTTCTCTTGTGCTGAATACATTGGCCCAGATGGCGCAGGCCATTACGTGAAAATGGTGCACAACGGCATCGAATACATTGATATGCAGTTGATCTGCGAAGCCTACTGGCTCATGAAAAACCTGCTGGGTATGCCTGCTGACGAAATCGGTAAAGTATTTGCCGAGTGGAACAAGGGCGAGTTGTCCAGCTTCCTGATCGAAATCACCGCAGATATCCTGCAACAAAAAGACCCTTCAGGCAAAGGCTTCCTGGTCGACAACATTCTGGATACCGCAGGCCAGAAAGGTACTGGCCAGTGGACTGCCGCTAACGCCCTGGAATTAGGCGCGCCTGCCAATGCGATTGCTGCGGCAGTGTATGCACGTGCGTTGTCCAGCCTGAAAGAAGAGCGCGTAGAAGCCAGCAAAATCCTGAAAGGCCCGGCGATTGTGCAAGAGAAAGACAAGGCAGGCATTATTGAGGCGATCAAGAATGCGCTGTATTGCTCCAAGATCTGCGCTTACGCACAGGGCTTCCAGTTGATCGACAAAGCGCAAGTGGCTTACAACTGGAAACTCAACTTCGGTGAGATTGCGCAGATCTGGCGTGGCGGTTGTATCATCCGTGCGCGTTTCCTGCAAAAAATCACCGATGCCTATGCATTGAATTCGCGTCTGAAAAACCTGATGCTGGACCCATACTTCACCAATGCCATGAACGAGGGCCAAGCTGGCTGGCGTAAAGTGATTGCCTTGGCGGTGACCAACGGTATACCGGCACAAGGCTTTGCTGCAGCGCTGGCTTATTATGATGGTTACAGAAGTGCTGATTTACCGGCAAACCTGTTGCAAGGGCAGCGTGACTTCTTTGGCGCCCATACCTATGAGCGTAAAGATCAGCCACGTGGCCAGTTCTTCCACCTTGATTGGCCGGAAGCTGGTCGTCCGCAATTGACGATAGAATAAGCCAGATGTTGATGAGTGCCCGCAGGGGCGCTCACTGGGCACAAAAACAAAAAGATGGCGTTGATCGCCATCTTTTTTTTCGGGCCATGCGACCAAATGAGTAAGCATTACCGCTGGCACAGTGAACAATCTCTGTCTGTGCCTGGCTTATGATAATTAACGCAGGCTGCTATGTGCGTTAATTTAAAAAACGTGACCCGTATCGGGTCTTGCGCCAACTTGGCTTGCGTAATTAAACGCAGTCGCAGCTGGATTCCAGAAAACGATGTAACTCAGTGATCGCTTTCAGGTGCTGTTGCGCTTGAGCAGCTGCTTTGGAGGTAGCCAAATTTGCAGCAGAAGGTTTCAAGCTTGGTGCGTAAATTTCGTCCACTAAAAAATGCTGGGACGAAGCTGGTTGGTATGACTGTACAATCTGCATTTCAATCTTCCTTTTGGGATTTCAATAGTTCGGGTTCAAGTCGACGAATTGTGTTCGTCGTGCATGTGGCGCCCAAATTAACAAAAAGTTCCTTGCCCAGCAATGCGTAATCTGTCGTAATGACCAAACTTGTCAATTTCATACGGCATATTTGTATTGCTGCAACATAGAAGCAAACATGGTGCCATGTTTGTAGATTTCAACGCATGAAACCCAGGCTTGGATGACAACCCCTGGCAAGCCAGGTAAAAAAAAGACCTCGCGCGAAAAACAGAAAGCCAAACCCGCTTATTTTTCGTAAAATAGGGGTTTGACTAATCTTGAGTGAAAAAAGCAGTATGCAGATTTTTGTCAACGGCAAGCCCATGCCTCTGCCGACTGAAGCCATGAGTGTGTTAGCGCTGGTTGAGCATATGCAATTGACCGGCAAACGCATTGCCATCGAACGTAACGGTGATATTGTGCCGCGCAGTCAGTTTGCCGAGGTGCAATTGCAGGCCAACGATACACTGGAAATTGTGGGTGCAGTGGGTGGCGGTTAATCGCAGTGCATGAGGATGGCTGCAAAGAATTGAATAGAGAGTTTTGAATATGAGTGACGCTTTGGTAATCGCCGGTAAAAGTTATCAATCCCGACTGTTGGTGGGCACCGGTAAGTACAAGGATTTTACGCAGACGCGGGCTGCGATTGATGCCAGTGGCGCTGAAATTGTCACAGTCGCCATCCGCCGTACCAATATTGGCCAGAATGCCAATGAGCCTTCTTTGCTGGATTATTTGCCGCCGAGTGAGTTTACTTATCTGCCAAACACGGCCGGCTGTTACAGCGCAGAGGAGGCGGTAAGAACACTCCGCCTGGCGCGCGAGTTGCTCGATGACCATAAGTTGGTCAAGCTGGAAGTGCTGGGTGATCCGAATACTTTGTACCCGAATGTGACAGAAACCATTGCGGCGGCCAAAACGCTGGTCAAAGAAGGGTTTGAAGTGATGGTGTATACCTCGGATGACCCGATTATTGCCAAGCAGCTGGAAGACATTGGCTGTGTGGCCGTGATGCCGCTGGCTTCACTGATTGGCTCCGGCATGGGGATTTTAAACCCGTGGAACCTGCAGATTATTATTGAAAATGCCAATATTCCCGTGCTGGTGGATGCGGGGGTAGGATGCGCATCAGACGCGGCGATTGCGATGGAATTAGGCTGTGCCGGGGTGTTGATGAACACGGCGATTGCCGCGGCACGTGATCCGGTACTCATGGCGAGTGCCATGAAAAAAGCAATTGAGGCTGGGCGAGAATCGTTCCTGGCCGGGCGGATGGCGAAAAAACTCTATTCAGCCAGCCCGAGCTCTCCAACCACTGGCATGATAGGCTAAATGTGACAGATCACGACATGTACGGATGTGAAGTTTCGGTCGTTACCGAATATCTCGAAGCGCAGTCTTCACCAGAGGCTGCGCAGTATGTGTATGCCTATACCATCACCATCCGTAATACTGGCAAAATTTCGTCGCAACTCATCAGTCGCCACTGGGTCATTACCGATGCCTTGCAGCAGGTGCGCGAAGTGAAGGGCTTGGGTGTTGTCGGTGAGCAGCCGCTGCTGGCGCCGGGCGCGGAATACAGTTACACCAGTAGCGTGATGTTCAGTACGCCTAGTGGCGAAATGTACGGCACCTACCAAATGGTAGCCGTGGATGGCCACTGGTTTGAGGTAGATATTCCGACGTTCTGGTTGCATCAGGCGGCTGGCCTGCATTGATGCGATGCGTAGCAAATGCTTTAAATGAAATCACTCCAATTGCCATTGATCAATCTCTTTCCCTCTTTCCGTCAGTACTTACTACTACTCACTGCATTATGGCTTGCGGGTTGTCAAAGCGTGCCTTCTACGCGCCAGTCCTCTGAGCCTGCCAAAGTACCTGCGCCTGAAAAACCCGCTGCGACCACGGTTGCACCCCCCACACAACCTTATGCACTGCTCAAACATGCCAGTTGGGCCGATGTGCCGGGTCTGGCAAATGAAGATTGGGCGGCTAGCTGGCAGGCCTGGTTGCAAAGCTGCCAGGGGTTGAAGAATAAAACAGACTGGCAGGCGGTGTGCCAGGCTGCACTCACTGTCAAACCTGAAGACCCGGCGGCCATCCAGGCTTACTGGCAACAATATTTCAATGTTTACCAGACACAGCAGGTAGATGGCGCACAACAAGGATTGATCACGGGCTATTACCAGCCAGTGTTGAAAGGGGCGCGCAATGCCAGCGTCCGTTATCCGGTGCCGCTGTATAAAGTTCCGGCGGATTTGATCACGGTGAATCTCTCCACCTTGTTTCCTTAGCTTA